>BACX01000809.1 GCA_000333335.1 Sphingomonas-like bacterium B12
CGCGCCTGCTGCTTCACGGCGTCGCGCCGACGAGCTGGCCGGTCTTGAGATCCTGAAGGTTGTCGTTGGCGATGGCAGCGGCGCAGAAGATGATCGAGGTGGCGAACAAGGCGAGCGCGATCATCTGCGACGAGGCGGAGGCGGGCACGAACGGCTCGACCGTCACCGCCAGCAGGATCGCCGCGCCGAGAATGGCGAGGATGCCGACGCCCGACAGCGGGCTGTTCGATGCGCCGATCAGCCCGGCCATATAGCCGCAGACCGAGGCGACGATGACGGTCGCGATGTAGATGTAGACCGTCCCGCCGATCGCCAGCGGCCAGCTCCACGCCGCCAGCGGCCCGGTGCCGGTGAAGTGGAGCAGCAGGCCGATCGTGGGGCCGAGAAGCGCCGCCGTAATCGCGCCGACGATCGGCACCGGCATGTCGCGCTCCTCGACCGGTAGCACGGCGCCGGACGCGCCTTTACGCGCCCTGGACGAGGCGGCGGCATCGCGCAGGCCCTTCGCGATCGGCAGCACCAGCTTGCCCAGCGTCCACAGCGCCGCGACGCCGATCACGCCCGCGCCGATGAAGCGGACCTCGTGCGCCCACGTCGCCTCGGCGATCGCGGCAGGGTCGGGCGCGTGGTGCAGCCAGACGAGGATCGGCGTCGCCGCACCGAAGCCGACGAACAGGCCGAGCAGCATCGCCGCACCCACCGAGATGCCGACGAGATGGCCGACCCCCATCAGCGCGAAGGACAGGCCATAGTCGATGCCGGTCGCGCTCGGCCCGATGCGGAACCAGGCGGCGGCGTCTGCGGCGGCGAGACGCATCGCGGTGAGCAGGGCATAGAAAGCGGAGACGGCGCTGCCGGTCAGCAACGCGAGCAGGCCCGCCTTGCTCTCCTCGGCCCCGGCGGGCGATCCATCGTCGCTTCCGACCTTGAGCACCTCGGCCGCCGCGCAGCCTTCGGGGAAAGGCAGGTCCGATCCGGTCACCAGCGCGCGGCGGAGCGGAATCGAGAACATCACGCCGAGCAGGCCGCCGGTCGCGCAGATCAAGGCGCTCTGCCAGAAGGGGAAATCCGCCCACCAGCCCACCATGATCAGGCCGGGCATCACGAAGATGATCGAAGACAGCGTGCCGGCGGACGACGCGACGGTCTGCACGATGTTGTTCTGCAGGATGCCCGACTGGCCGAGCGCCTTCAGCGCCACCATCGAGATCACCGCCGCCGGGATCGAAGTGGAGAAAGTGAGGCCGACCTTGAGGCCCAGGAAGACGTTGGCGGCGGTGAAGATCAGCGTCAGCGCCGATCCCAGCACCAGCGCGCCCAGCGTAAGTTCCTTATCCTGCCCAGCCTGCGCCATGTCCGTCCTTCTCGTGTCCGCCGCCCTTCTCGGCGAGCACGCCCGAACCGGCAATCGCTTTTTGCCGGTTGACCTGACCCGGCGCGGCATTCTTTATACGATCGAACAACAGGGGGACATTATCATGCGTCGATTTGCCCGGATCGCGGCCGTTCTGGCGGCCTGCACCGCGCTTGCGCCGGCGGGTGCCGAAACGGTGGTCGTCACCGCCGCGCATATGGTCGACGTGATCGCGGGCAAGGAGGTCGATCGGCCGCAGGTGACGATCGTCGACGGGCGCATTGCGGCGGTCGGCCATCAGGGCGACGCGGTGCCGCAGGGCGCGAAGACGATCGACCTCGGCAACCGCACGCTGCTGCCCGGCCTGATCGACATGCACGTCCACCTGACCAGCGATCCCCACCTTTCGGGCTATAAGGGCCTCGAATATACCGACACCTTCTGGACGGTGGTGGGCGTCGCCAACGCGAAAAAGACGCTGGAGGCGGGCTTCACCACGGTGCGCAACGTGGGTTCGGGCAATTACGACGACGTGGCGCTGAAGCAGGGGATCGAGGGCGGCTATATCCCCGGCCCGCGCATCGTGCCGGCCACCTATGCGCTAGGCTCCACCGGCGGGCATTGCGACGCCACCGAGTTCCCGCCGTCCATCACGGTGCCGTCGCCGCAGATCGCCAATTCGCCGGAGAGCTTCCGCGCGGCGGTGCGCACCGTCCACAAATATGGCGCCGAGGTGATCAAGGTCTGCATGACCGGCGGCGTGCTCTCCAAGGGCGACAGCGTCGGCGCGCAGCAGCTGACCTTCGACGAGATCAAGGCGATCGTGGACGAGGCGCACATGCTGGGGCTGCGCGTTGCCATCCACGCGCACGGCACCGACGGCATCAATGCGGGCCTGCGTGCGGGCGTCGATACGGTCGAACATGCCAGCCTCGCCGACGAGACCAGCTTCAAGCTCGCCAAGGAGCACGGCGCCTGGTTCGACATGGATATCTACAATGACGACTACATCCTGGCGGAAGGCGCCAAGAATGGTGTGTTCGCGGAAAGCCTCGCCAAGGAGAAGATGATCGGCCTGAAGCAGCGCCAGACCTTCCGCGCGGCGCACGCGGCCGGCGTGAAGATGCTCTTCGGCACCGACGGCGGCGTCTATCCCAATGGCGACAATGCCAGGCAGTTCGCCAAGATGGTCGAATGGGGCATGACCCCGATCGAGGCGATCCAGGCCGCGACCAAGAGCGCCGCCGAGGCGCTCGACCGCACCAAGGACGTCGGCGCGATCGCGGTGGGGCGCTATGGCGACATGGTCGCGGTGGACGGCGATCCGCTGCAGGACGTCCGACTGCTCGAACATCCGAGCTTCGTGATGAAGGGTGGCGAGGTGGTGAAGGACTGACTTTTCCCTCCCTTTGCAGGGAGGGGGGTTAGTTTACGCCGTCACCTCAGCACCCCAGCGCGCCTCCAACGGCTCGCCCAGATCCTCCGGCGACACCTGCGCGTCGCGGATCAGCGGGTTGGGGCGACGCTCCTCGGGGATCATGAAATAATGGCGGCGGGCGGACGCCTGCCCGATCGAGGCGCGTGACGTCCAGGCGACGAGCAAGGGCGAGGCGAGCAGGCCGGCGAAGATCGGGCTCATCCAGATCGCCGGCTGCCAGCCGAGGATCGCGGCAGCGGCCATCGCGACGCCGAGGATCAGGTGCGGCCGGCTGGCGCGCGCCGCATCGGACATCGAGACGCCGTCCGACACGCGGTTCTGCACCGCCCAGCCGCTCTTGCGCCCGCGCAGGATGTCGATCACCGCGAGGCTCTGC
Organism: Sphingomonas-like bacterium B12; assembly: GCA_000333335.1. Lineage (GTDB taxonomy): Bacteria > Pseudomonadota > Alphaproteobacteria > Sphingomonadales > Sphingomonadaceae > Solisphingomonas. The sequence continues at coordinate 3,169 of BACX01000809.1, forward strand.
GTCATCATCATCATCGGCGCGACGAGCGCGGAGAGCGGAATGTCGGCGAGCACGCTCTTGGTCAGCGACCAGCCGCCGCCGAAACCCAGCCGCCGCACCGGATCGGCGAGCATCCAGCCGAGCGCCATGAACTTGGGCGCGAACAGCAGCACGATGGTCAGCGCCAGCAGCCAGCCCGACGGCGCGATGATCTGGATCGAGCCTTCGGAATGGGCCGCGACGATCGCGCTCACGCCGAGCAGCATCAGCCAGAGAGGCGAGGTAAGGTAAGCCGACGCGCCCATCAGCAACTGCAGGCGGCTCACCCAGTGGAAACCGGCGGTGTCCAGCACGCGCAAATGCTGGAGGTTGCCCTGGCACCAGCGGCGATCGCGCTGGGCATGTTCCACGAAGGTCGGCGGATATTCCTCGTAGGTGCCGTCCTGCATGGCGACCATGTGGCAGGCCCAGCCGCGCCGGCGCAGCAGGGCGGCCTCGAACATGTCGTGGCTCATGATGTGGCCGCCGAACGGCTCGGGGCCGGCGAGCTTGGGCAGGCCGCACGCCTCGGCGAAGGCGGCGGTGCGGATGATCGCGTTATGGCCCCAGAAGCTCGCCTCCGCGCCCGACCACCACAGCAGCCCGGCCGAGAAGACCGGGCCGTAGAGGCGCGCGCAGAATTGCTGCCAGCGTGCGAACAAAGTCTCGCCGCCGATCACCATCGGGATGGTCTGGAGCAGGCCGACCTGCGGATGGCGGTCCATCGCGGCGGCGAGGCGCATCACCGAGGCGCCGGACATCAGGCTGTCGGCGTCCAGCACCATCATGTAATCGAAGCCGCCGCCGTGGCGCCGCACCCAGTCGGCGATGTTGCCGGGCTTGCGCGCCTCGTTGACCAGCCGGCGGCGATACCAGACGGGCAGGGGAGAAAGGCCGCGCAGGCGGCGGAACGCCTTGTGCTCCAGCACTTCGCGCTCGGGCTTGGAATCGGAGAGGATGAAGAATTCGAAGAGTTGCGCGCCGCCGGCCGCCGCGATCGATCGCGACATGGCGCGCAGGCGTGCGAAGACCGGCTCGACCTCCTCATTGTGAATCGGCAGCAGGATCGCGGTGCGGCCCACCGGCATGGTGGCGGGCGCGGCGGCGGGCGTTGGCACCGAACGGCCCGAGACGAGCAACAGGAAACCCGCGAAGGCATTGAGGAAGCCGAAGGCGATCCACGCGAACAGTGCGAAGAACAGCCCCATCAGAACCACGTCGATCGCCTGGATGCCATCGCTCGACAGGCTGCGGGTGATCTCGCCCGCGCCGAACGTACCGATGATCATCGTACCGAGCACGAGCAACAGCCGCCGCTCGGTCATGCCATGGGGGGAGGTACGCGGCGGGCGGGTCGGCTCGGGGGCCTCCTCCAGCACCTGCAGCGGCATCATCGCCGGCGTCTCGGCGGGCATGTCCCCCGGCATGGCTATCGAGCCCCAGGGGCTGGCGGATGCCGTCCCGCTCGCTTCATGGATCAAACCGAAACCCTCATGATCTGGGAAACAACGCCCCGCAACGCACCACCCATCCCGCCTGCCGCTGTGCAGCAAGGGGGATGAACGCACAACCGTGCGGAGGCGGGGTGGTTCCCTATCGGGTCGGGGCGGCCGATCAGGCGCCGACCTGGGCGAGGCAGACTTCGGTGAGCGGCGCGCCGTTACGCCGCAGCGCGGCACGGATGTCGACCGGTGTCTTGCCGGCCGGCGTCACGTCCATCATCAGCCGCCAGCGATCCTGCTGGCCGACCACCGGGTAAGCGGCGATCGCATCGGCCTTGCCGTTGCTGACCGACACGTCCGGCGTGACGCCGCTCGATCGGCCGAGGCCGGAGAGGCTCGGCCCCTCGAAGTCGATCACCAGCTTGGTGGCGCCCGCCACGACCGTCTGGCCGGGGCGGCCCGCCGCGCCCTGCCACCAGTCGACGATGCGCGCGGGGCCTTCGGGCAGCGGATCGCCCGCGATCCAGTTGAGGCGATAGGCGAGATCGTAATGCATCCCCGCCTTCGCCGGCGCGGCCGGGTTCCAGAAAGCGACGATATTGTCGTTGGTCTCGTCGGTGGTGACGAGCTGGACGAGCATCACCTGGCCCTGGCCCCAATCGCCCTTCGGCTCGACCCAGAGCGACGGGCGCTTTTCGTAGAAGACGCCGTCATCCTGATAATGATCGTGGTTGCGATCGCGCTGGAGCAGGCCGAAACCCTTGGGCGACTTGTCGGCGAAGCTGTCGGCGGTCGGCGAATTGGGGTTGTTGAGCGGGCGCCACAATCGCTCGCCCGCGCCGTTGTGGATCAGCAGGCCGTCGGAATCGTGGACTTCGGGCCGCCAGTCGGTCGCGCGGGCGCGCTCGGCCTGATCGTACCAGAACATCGAGGTGAGCGGCGCGATGCCGAGGCGGGCGATGTCCTTGCGGATGTGGAGCGAGGCCTCGATATCCTGGATCACGCCGGCATCGGTCTTGCGGTTGACGAAGCGGTAGGCGCCGGTGACGCTCGGCCCCTCCATCAGCGCATCGACCAGCAGCGAACCGTCCTCGCCGCGCCCGATCCAGAATTTGGTGAAGGCGGGGAATTCCTCGGCACCGGGGCCGCCGGAGTTGATCGAGATACCGCGCGCGGAAAGGCCGTACTGGTCGAGCGCGCCCGACGAGCGGAAGTAGGAGGCGCCGGCGAAGGCCAGCCAGTCGCTGGTCCCCGCCGCGTTCATCGCGCGGAAGCCCGAGAAGCCGGCATTGGCGCCCATCTTCGCCAGCGGTCCGTCGGCGGGCATGTCGAACAGCGCCGGGTCGTAGTGGAAGGGCCGCGCCATATTGCCTTCGACGAGATAGATCTCGACCGGCTGCGGCTGGAAATGGTTGATCGGGAAGAAGCGCACCCCGCCCGAGGCGCCGCCCTTCATCTGGGTCGCGGACGCCTTGTACTGGACGGCGTTGAGCGCGTCGTAGGTGACGGCGACGACGCCGGGTGGCGGCGGCGGCGGCACCTTGTAGGGCTGGCGCGCCATTTGCGCGGCGAGCGCCTTCAGCTTCGGCCAGGAGAAGGGCTGCGCTTCCCCCCTGGTCGCGGCGGCCAGCAGGCGGCCGGAGGGCAAGGCGGCGGCGGCAGCCATCGCGGCGAGGAGGGTGCGCCTGCTCGGAGCGAACTGGGGTGTCGTTGTCGTCATGAAACGACAAATACGGATGGGGGGTAAAAGGTTGCAAGGGGCGTTCGCCCCTCGCGATTCACGGTCCGCCGATCAGACCTTGTCGGCGTAGATCATCCGGCCCGGCCCGAGTGCGGCCAGCGTCTCCTCGAGATCGGCGGTGGAGAGCGCGAAGCAGCCCTCCGATCGGCCGAGCTTGCCGTGCTGCGCGATCATGTCGGGGCTGACGTACCAGGCGGCATGGACCACGACGTTGCGCGGCTCGACGTTCGAGTTGGTCGGATCGAGCCCGATCAGCCGGCGCGAGCGGCCGTGCTGGCCGACATAGACATCGCTGGTGAGATAGGTGCCCTGCGACGAGCAGTTCGAGTTCATTTCGTTCGAGAAGCGGGTGAGATAGCCGATATGCTCCGGGTCCGATCCGCGACCGTGCGCGACGAGCAGGCTCTTCGAGCGGCCCGAGGCGAGATCGACGAGGTGGAAGCGCGGCTGCGAAGACGACATGTCGAAATCGACCAGCGCCATCTTGTCGCGATACTTGATCTGGCTGCCGTGGCGCTGGAGCGCGGCGAGCGCCTTGCGGAACAGGTCCGGCCGGATGGTCAGCGGGCTGGCGGGCATCGCGGTCGCGGTCGGCTTGGCGACGCCGGGAAGTCCCGCATTGATCTGGGCAAGGGCGGGGCCTGCCACAATACCGGCGGCCACGACGGTGCCGGTGCGAAGAATATCACGGCGCGAAAACGCCCCCCGAGGAGAGTGCAACTCAAACCATCCTAACTGTGAATGCCCTAGCTCGGAAAACCGTATACCAGAAAATTCCCGGCCACTTCGCTAACATATGGTCGAGTTCCCTAGGGTTGAGCACGTCCCGGCTCATCGATCGCACGATTCACCGTGACGGCTTCGGCCTCCGCCTTCGGAAGCGGTTTCGCGGGCTTGGCCGGTGGACGGTATTTGAGTCCGTCCAGCGCGGCGATCATCCGCGCGTCGCGATCATAGGGATCGCCATAGGTGACGACCTTCCCGTCGCCATTCGGCGCGGCGGTGAAATAGACGATGTAGACCGGCACCTTGGTCTGCATCGGCAGCGATTTCATGGTGGTGGTTTCGAGCGCGGTGTCGATCGCGGCAGGATCGTACAGTTCGGAGGCGAGCGACGGGATATTCTGCACGCGGATGCAGCCGTGGCTCAGCGCGCGCATCGGCTGGACGAAGCCGCTCTTCGCAGGCGTGTCGTGCAGGTAGATCGCCCAGGCGTTGGGCATGTCGATCTTCATCCGGCCGAGCGCGTTCATCGGCCCCGGCTTCTGGCGGATGAAGGTCTTGCCGCCGATCTTCTGCCAGACGTAGCCCTTGGCCGGCGAGTAGGTTTTGCCCTCGCGCAATACGCTGGGCGGCAGCGTCCACCACGGATTGACGATGATCCGGCCGACATCGGCCGAGAGTTGCGGCGTCGGCGTCTTCGGCGCGCCGACCACCACGACATGTCGGCCGCG
>BACX01000808.1 GCA_000333335.1 Sphingomonas-like bacterium B12
CGCCGGCGCGCGCCGCCTCGATCGTGGCGTTGAGCGAGAGCAGGTTGGTCTGCGCCGCGATGGTGGAGATCAGGTGGGCGAACTCGCCGACATTCTGGGTGCGTCCGGCGAGCGTGCGGACGGCGCGGTCGCCCGCGTTCGAGCGCAGGCGGGCATGATCGGTGAGCTCGGCCTGCTGGGTGACGTTGATCGCAATGCTGCCGATCGAGCGCGACAGCGTGCTGACCCCTCCCGCCACCGATCGCGCGGCGTCGGACGCCTGCAGCGCGGTCGCGGCGACGTCGGCAGCCTGACGCCCGGTATTCTGCGCCAGTCCGTTGAGCGAGCGGGCGGATTCCTCAAGCGAGGTCGCGGCGATGCCGACGGCCGATGCGACGGCGGCGACCGAACGCTCGAACTCGCCGGCCAACCGCAGCAACTCGGCGCGGCGTAGTTCGGCGACGGCGGCCTCGGCCTGCTCGCGTTGCGCGCGTTCGGCCTGCGCCTCGCGCTGGGATGCCTCGGCGGCGGCCAGCGCCTGCTCGGCACGCGCCTTCGCAGCGGTGGCGTCGGCGGCGAGCTGGTCGCTGTCATGCCGCGCATAACCTTGTTTCAGGATCATGCCGCGCAGCTTCGTGGCTATGTAACCGAGCACGCCACATTCCAGCGCGACGGCGACGGCGTGGATCATCACGCGCCAGATGCCGCTGGTGCCGTCGAACACCCACGAAGGTGACAGCGTATTGAGCAGCAGGTGATGAATGGCGATCGCCGCACCGGCCACGACCAGCGGCCGCCAGTCGCACAGGATGGTGAGGCCGGCGAGCGACACGAAGAAATACATGTGCATGTCGAGCTGCCATGAGGCGCCGCGCATGACGAAGACGAGCAGCGCCGGGTGCACGGCCAGCATGATCGCCACCACGTTGCGCGCGGCGATGTCGATCCGTCCCCGGATCGCGCAGAGGGTGGGCACGATATTGACGGCGATACCGACGCCCAGCGCCTCCCAGCCGGAGGTGCCGAAGAACAGCGCCATGCAGAACAGCGCCACCACGCTCAGCCAGCCCGCGATGACGAGCAGGCGGATGCCGGCGCGGCGGAGATCGTTCAGTTCGTCGATGATCATGCGTTCGCTCCCGCCCGGCAGCCGCCCGGAGGCACGGCCAGCACCAAGGTCGCGTGACGGAACAGCCCGGTCAGAGTGTCACGGCGCCCCTCGACGATCAGCGATCCGGGGGTCGGCCCCGCACCGATCAATCGCGTCTCGCCATGTAGGGCGCGCGCGGGGAGGGACTGGATCGCCGTTCCGGTAAGCGGCACCAGCAGCATCTGCCCCTGTGCCGGCGGCGCCAGCAGCAGCCAGCCGAGCGCGGCCGCCGCAATGGTGGCTTGCAGCCCGATCAGGCCGGCGGAAGAGGTCCGGCGATGTCCATCCGAAACGGTGTTCATTCCATCCGATTAGGACCGGGATGGTTATGAAGGGTTTAACCCTCGTCCGCCGATTCGACGAAAAGCCTAGGAAATCCGCGCCCCTAGCCGTCCCGCGCGGACGTAGCTGTACCACAACAGGCCCGCGAAAAGGATCGATCCGCCGATCGTCGCGATCGGGTCGAACCAGGCACCCACCACCGCGAGCGGCGCCGGATTGAGCGTGATCGAAATCGGCACGGCCAGAGCGACTCCGAACAGGCTCTCGCCCACGATCAGGCCGGATGCCATCAGCACGCCGATCCGCTGGGTGGCGGGCGAGGGGTTCCGCTTCTCCCACCAATGGCCGAGGAGGGCGCCGATCACCACCGGCAGGGTGGCGGACATCGGCAGGTAGATGCCGATGCCGACGCCCAGCGGCGGCAGACGCAGCTTGCCCATCCGCCCGAGCATCCCGTCGAGTGCGATCAGCACGAAGCCGATGATCGCGCCGATGCCGATCAGGCTCCAGTCGAGATCGGCGCC
>BACX01000807.1 GCA_000333335.1 Sphingomonas-like bacterium B12
CGCGTTGATCGCGGCGTCGGCGATGATCTCGGCGCGATGCTCGGCGAGGCTGAGATAGAGCAGCACGCCGGTTTTGGCGCGCGTGCGGTTCTCGGTGGCGAGGC
>BACX01000806.1 GCA_000333335.1 Sphingomonas-like bacterium B12
GTCGAAGCGAAGATAGGTCAAGGACTGGAAGTCTGCCTCGTCGACCTGCCGCGCCCTCAGACCGAACACGTCCACGCCGTGCTCTCTCGCGACAGCCTGCGCGCGCGGATCGGGCGGGTTGCCGACGTGCCAGTCACCCGTTCCGGCGGAATCGACCCTGATGTCGAGGCCGGCTCGTTCGGCCGCGGCGCGCATGGCCGCTTCGGCGAGCGGCGATCGACAGATGTTGCCGAGGCATACGAACAGAAGGGAGGGCTGACGCATCTTCACCGCACCTTTTCCACCTGGAGTGTGCCTTTCGGAGCCGGGAGCAGGACGTCGCTTGGCGGGACCTTCGGATCAAGCCATCGGGACCAGTCGCTTCGGCCGAGCACGACGACCTGCCGGTCGTGATAGGGGGCGATGTCGGGGCCGGGCTGGGTCGTCAGCATCGTGAAGCATTCGCCATGGTCCGGCACCGTCCTGGTGATGCCGGCGATCATGAACACCGGATGGTCCTTCATCGTGAAGAGCCATTTGTGCTTCAGCTTGGCCTTGGGCACCTGGTCGGTGAATTCGTAGAAGCCGTCAGCCGGAATGAGCACGCGGTTGTCGCCGAAGCTCCGCCCTTCGGACTTGAAGTTGAAGACGGGCTTGCCCGTCGGGCCGGGCCATGACCAGCGCCGCATCACGACCTCGGCCATGCCGCCCTCCGCTCCGGCGCGTATGATCGGCGCGGTCTCGGTCATCCGGATGTCTTCGCGCGGGGCGGTGTTCGGTATGCCTTCGGGATAGGTGAGCCGGATCCGAATGCCGGGAAAGTCGGCGGCGACCGTGTCGAGATCCACCAGCAGCCGATAGTCGTTGCACACGAGCAGCTTCTCCCTCGACTCCCCTTGGTGGAGCGTTCCTGAT
>BACX01000805.1 GCA_000333335.1 Sphingomonas-like bacterium B12
GCAGATAGTCCGATCGCGTCGCCACCGTCTGCGGCGGGCCTTCCAGCAGGTTTGCGAGGCCGTTCAGCGCCTGCGTCGTCTGGANGGGCCAGACCGGGCCGTTCCACTGGCACTCGCGCCCTCCGCTGGCCGCGTCGTAGCGATACTGGCGCATGTAATATTCATAGGACGGCTCGACGGTGCGCATTCCCTTCGGACCGCCCAGTTCGGCAGGCGAGAGCAGGTGCGACCAGGCGGGGGCGAAGCGCGGATCGCCCGTCACCATGTCCACCGTCCACGGCAGATAGCCGACCAGCTCGCGGCCCCGGATCGGCGCCCAGGCGCGGACGTACTCGTTGCCCTTCTGATAGCGATCGACGAAGTGGTCGAGCGCCGGGCTCCACAGATCCGCCTCGACATGCGCCTTCAGGTCGGCGGCGCGGGCGGCATAGTCGGCGGCGGTCGCCCCGTCGCCCGCCAGCGTCGCGATCCGGCCGATCGCGCGGGCATTGTCGAACATGTAGGCGTTGATCGAGGGGCGGAAGGCGTCGCCGCCCCGGAAACCATCCTTGCCGCCCGACGCGTCGATCGAGCTGATCGTATATTCGGTCGCGTCGAGCAGCGGCTCGATCCAGTAGAGCCGGCGATCGAAATCGAAGTGATCGTCCCACAGGTTGTAGATGTGGCGCATCGCGTCGAGGTGGCGCGTGGCCGCCGCCGCGTCCCCGTCGGCGAGGTAGCGGCCCCACACCGCGCCCGCGATCCCCTCGCTGAAATGCCGGTCGTTGCCGCCGCCTTCGTAGAGGAAGTTGACGTAATCGTCGGTGTAGCGCCGGTTTCGCAGCCAGCGCCCCTCCGCGATGTGGAAGGCGGTGGCGTCGTTGAGGCTGGCATAAGGCTCGCGCTGCCAGCTCACATCATCGAGGAATTCGGTGGAGATGTATCCCTGCCGGCCGAGATCGCGCTGGTGCGCGCGAAATATCTGCCAGCGATAATAGAAGATCCGCGTCAGCAGCGGATCGGATGCCTCGAAGAAGGGGATATTGCCTTCATACCAGGGCGCATCGTTGCCGAAGCGATCGACCGCGATGCGATGCTCGTCGAGCGGGAGCGCGGCCGGCAGGGGCGCAGCCGCGCCGACCAGCAGCGCCGCCCACAGGATGCTAAGCCGCCTCACGCCATGGCGGGCGCGGCCGGCTCGTCGTGGAAGGCTTCCACCTCGATCCGCTCCGCGCGCAGGAAGGCATCGGCGACATGGCGCAGCGGGGCGCGGTCCACGTCCTGCGCACCCGCCGCGATCAGCGCGGCGAAGCGCGCGTAGAGGCCGCGATATTCCGACTCTGGCGGCAGCGTCTGGGCCACGCCGTCGACCGTCATCTCCGCGCCGCCCTTCGAGAGAACGAGGCGGCCCTGATCGGTCTCGATCCGGATGTCCCACGTCTGCGGGCCGGTCTGGCGGAAATCGAGATCGGCGGTGAGCGGCGCGCCGTTCGCCATCACGAAGGCGAGGTCGGCGGCGATCGGCGATTGCTGGTTGGACGGATAGGAGAGCGTGCCGCCGGTCAGCAGGAAGGGCGGCAGGATGTGCGTCGCGATCGAGAGCGCGTTGATCCCCGGATCGAACACGCCGAGGCCGCCCGCCTGCCAGATCCAGCGCTGGCCCGGATGCCAGACGCGCACATCCTCGCGCCAGACGATCTGCGCCGAGAGGATGCGCTTGCCGGCGAGCCATGCGCGCGCCGGCTCGACCGCCGGGGCCTCGCGGCTGTGCCAGGCGGCGAACAAGGTAAGGTTGCGATCGGCCGCCAGGTCGCAGAGCAGGGCGACCTCGCTCAACGTCGCGCCCGGCGGCTTCTCCAGCAGCACATGCTTGCCGGCGAGGAGCGCATCGCGGGCGGCGGCGAAGCGGGCCTGCGGCGGCTGGCACATCGCCACCGCCTCGATCCCCGGCTCCTCGGCCAGCATCGTCGCCACGTCGCGATAGGTCTTGCCGGTCGGGCACTCGCCCTGGAAGGTCGCGCCGCAGACCAGCTCGAAATCGTCCGAGGCGGCGATGGCGGGGAGGTGCTGGTCCTGCGCGATCTTGCCCAGGCCGACGATCGCGAGCTTCACCGCCATCAGAGCGCCTTCACCGTGACGCTCTCTTCTTCCGCGATGGCGATCGGGTTGCGGACGGGCAGGCGGAAGGGCGCCGCCTCGATCTCGAACACGTCGCCCGGCTCGGTCCGCACGCCGTCGCTGAACGAGAGCGTGGCGGTGCCGAAGAAGTGGACGTGGACGTCGCCCGGCCGGCGGAACAGGCCGTATTTGAAGTGGTGATGCTCTAGGTTGGCGATGGTGTGGGACATGTTCGCCTCGCCCGACAGGAACGGCTTTTCCCAGATCGTCTCGCCATCGCGCACGATGCGGCTGGCGCCGCGCACGTCGGCGGGCAGATCGCCGATCAGCAGCTCCGGCCCCAGCGCCGCCTCGCGCAGCTTGGAGTGCGCCAGCCAGAGGTAATTGCCGCGCTCGGTGACGTGATCCGAAAACTCGTTGGCGAGCGCGAAGCCGAGGCGCACCGGGGTGCCGTCCGCATCGATCAGGTAGATGCCGGCGATTTCCGGCTCCTCGCCCGCGTCCAGCGCGAAGGCGGGCGAGCGGATCGGCTGGCCCGGTGCTACGAGCTGGCTGCCGTCGCCCTTGTAGAACCATTCGGGTTGCGCACCGACCGCGCCGTCGGCGGGCTTGCCGCCCTCGACGCCCATCAGGAACATCTTCATGCTGTCGGTCGGCTCGGGATTCTCCTTCGCCGCGCGGTGCATCTTGTCGCGCCCCTCGGCCGAACCGAGATGGGTGAGGCCGGTGCCCGTCAGCAGCAGGTGCGCGCTGTCCTCATGGTCGATCGGCGCCAGCAGATCGACCGAGGCGGGGTCGATCGCCTCGCCCGCGCCGGCCGCCGCGACGGCCTGTGCCAGCGTCTGCCCTGCGGCGAGCGCGGCCTTGGCGAGCGCCACGACGCTCGCCGCACGCGGTACGACATGCGCCTGCCCATCGTCGGACAGCGCGGCGACACGGCGGGCGCCATCGGCGGCCCGGAACTGGATCAGCGATAGGGTCACGTTTTTCCTCTCCGAAAGTCTTGGGCCGTCAGGCCGGCG
>BACX01000804.1 GCA_000333335.1 Sphingomonas-like bacterium B12
CGACCGGCGTGCCGTCCGGCATGGTGCCGAAGGGGCGGCGCGCGACGTCGGCGGCGCTCGCGGAGGTGGCGGCGAGGCACGCGGCGGCGGCGGCGATCGTCCAGGCTTTCATGCAGGTCTCCATCGGATGGGAATGTTCAGAGCGCGGCGCGGGGCCAGCCGTCCGCCGTCCAGTGGATCGGCGAGATGCGCAAAGTCGGCGCGCCGCCATGATCCTTGTCGTAGGCGTGATAGACGATGTAGTCGGTGCCGCCGTCGGACAGATAGGCTGAATGGCCGGGGCCGCGGAATCGCTGCTGCTCCTGCAGGTCGGCCTTCAGGATCACCGTGCCCTCTCCGTCGAGCATCCGGCTGCCGTCCTCGCCCAGATACGGGCCGCGCACGTCCTTCGATCGGCCGACCACGGTGTAATAGGTGCTGTTCACACCCTTGCAGCAATAATCGTAGGAGGCGAGCAGGTAGTACCAGCCGGCGTGGCTGAAGAGGTAGGGCGCCTCGATCGGGGCGGCGGCGCCTGCGGGCGCGAGGCGCTTGGCGAGCGATATCGGCTTCTCGTCGGGCGCGAGCAGCTTGCCGGTCTTGGGGTTCAGCGCGAACAGCTTGATGCCCGACCAGAAGCTGCCGAGCGAGAGCCAGTGGCGGCCCTGATCGTCGATGAAGTGGTTGGGATCGATCGCGTTGAAATCGTCCTTTGCGGTCGACATCACCACGAGGCCCTGGTCGGTCCAGCGGTAATCGGGCGAGGCGGGATCGAGCGTCGGGCTGGTGGCGAGGCCGATCGCCGATCGATTGCTGCCGAAGGTCGAGAGCGCGTAATAGAGATAGTATCGGCCATTGAAATAATGGACGTCGGGCGCCCAGAAATCCTTCGTGCCGGGCACCGCTGCCTTGCCCCAGTCGGGCACGTCGTCGAACAGCCCGCCGAGCAGGGTCCAGTGGATCAGATCCTTTGACGCGCGCGCGGTGACGAACCTGCCCGAACCTTTGTCCTTGCCGGTGCCGTAGACGTAGAAAGTGTCGCCCTGCTTGATCATCACCGGATCGTGGACCGGCGACAGATCGCCCGTCATCGCCGCGTTGATCGGCGAGGGGGGGATGGGCGCGGGGGCCGCCGCCAGCCCGAGAAGGGCGGCGACGGCGAGGGGGAGCTTCGGGCGGCGCATCGCGGCGCGCCGGTCAGAACTTGAACCGGGCGCCGAACTCGAAGGTCCGGTCGTACATGCGGGTGTCGCGCGGGGTGCTGGAGGAGAGGCCGGTCGTCTGGCTCACGCCGACGAAGCGGTCATGATAGGTGCGATCGAGCAGGTTGGTGGCATCGAAGGTCAGGGTCAGCCACGGCACCGGCGAATAGCTGCCCGAGAAATCGAGCTGCTGGATCGGGCTCACCCGGATCGTGCCGCCCTGCGAACCGCCCGACGTGTAGCTGTCGATGAAGTTGGAGCGCCAGTTGTAGGCCAGGCGGGCCGAGATGCCGTACTTCTCGTAGATCAGGATCGCGTTGTACGAATATTTGGAGACGTTGACGAGCCGCTGCTGGAGGCCCGTCGTCGGATCCTGCGTCCGTCCGATCAGGTAGGTGCCGTTGACCTGCGCGCCGAAGCCGGAGAGCGGCCCGGGCAGGAAGTCGAAGAATTGCTGGTAGGCGAGTTCCGCGCCGTAGAGCTTGCCGTGGCCCGTATTACGCGGACGGCTGACGAGGTAGACCGCCGGGTCGTCGGTACCGGGGATCGTCCCGTTCACCTCAGGCGCCGAGTAGGTCTGAATATAGCCGTCGATCTTGTGGTAGAAGCCGGCGGCGGTCAGCGACGAGGTTCGGTTGAAATAATATTCGAGCGAGGCGTCGAAGGCCTCGGACTTGATCGGCTTCAGGTCCGGATTGCCGCCGCCGCCCGTGCCGTAATAGCTGTCGCCGCCGGTCGCGCCGTTGGGCGTGTAGGTGACGAGCGGGTTGAGCGCCGAGAAATCCGGGCGGGTGATCGTCTTGCCGTAGGCCAGGCGGGCCTGCAGCTTGTCGGTCAGCTGCGCGCGCAGCGTCGCGCTCGGCAGCCAGTTGAGATAATTCTCGCGTCCGCTGACGCCGTCGCCATCGAGCTGCTCGACGGTGTTGACTGCGCGGACGCCGGCGATGCCGTCCACCGGCACTGATCCGAGATCGAAATGATAGCCGACCTGCGCGTAGGCCGCGTAGGTCTTCTCCTTGTCGAAGAAGGCGAGCGACGGATCGAAAGCGCGCGCGCCCGTATAGCCGAACAGCTGGCGGATCGTGTCGGTATTATCGAGCAGGAAGTCGGTGTCGCTGAGCGCGAAGCGATCGATGCCGAGCTTGCCGTCGACCAGCCCGCTGGGCGACAGCGAGGCGAGGCCGGGGATGCTGGTGAGCTGCGTGCCGGCCGGATCGGGGTTGGGCTGGCCGATCGAGGCGGTCGCCTGCGAGTTCGCCTTGCGCCAGGTGTAGCGCGCGCCGATCTTGAAATTCTGGATGAACCCGTCGTCGAAATCGTGCTGCAGGTCAGCGCGCCAGGCGACCTGCTTGCTGGTCGCCAGACTGTGATTGTCGAACAGCGTGCGGATGTAGAAGTTCGACGGATCGGTGATGTCGACGCCGGTGATATCGACGTGCGGCGTGCCGTTCTGGTCGAAATCGTAGGTGACCGACGGCGCGTTGAACGAGGTGTCGACGATGGCATTGCGATCGACGATCTTCGAATAATTGTAGACCACCTCGCTGGTCAGCGTGGTGTGATCGTCGATGTGCCACTTGGTGCCGAAATCGCCCTGCCAGTTGTTGGTTTTCTGCTGGTACGCCTGTTTGCTGGTCAGCGTGTAGTCGTTGAGCGTCGTGGCACCCTGGGCCAGTTCCGGCGAGTCCGTGCGCGGCGTCACCGAGACGACGTTGCCGGCCTTGGGCAGGCCGATGAAGAAATTGACGCCGTAGCGCTCCTTATACTGGGTGTAGAGCCCGTCCGCGTAGAATTCGAGGTTGGGCGACGGGCGCCACTGCGCCGACGCGTTGAAGGCCATGCGGCGGCGATCGCCGTCGGTGTAGATGCCGCCCACCGTGTCCGGCGTGGCGACCGGAGTGCCGCTCGAATCGAAGTCGAACGCGGTCTGGTCCTCGTACTTGCGGCGGTTGTAGGAGGCGCCGAACAGCAGGCCGATGTCGCCGATGCCGGTGTTCCAGCGATCGGAGACGACGCCGCTGCCCAGATAGCTCCACTTGCCCGCCTGATCGCTGTAGACGCCGCGGCCGCCGCCCGCGATCTCGAGGCCGTTGAAGTCGAACGGGCGGTGCAGGCGGATGTCGATCACGCCGGCGACGCCGCCCTCGATGATGTCGGGCGTGCTGGTCTTGTAGACGTCGACGCCGGCGAGCAGCTCGGCCGGGATATCCTGCAGCGCGACGCCGCGGCCGGTGCCGGTGAACGCCTCGCGGCCGTTGAGCAGGGTGGCCGCGTTGGGCAGGCCGCGAATGTCGACGCTGGTGGTCTCGCCCTGGCCGCGCGTCACCTGCACGCCGGTGACGCGCTGGAGAGCGTCCGAAACCGTATTGTCCGGCAACTTTCCGATGTCCTGCGCGACGATCGAATCGACGATCTGCGGCGCGTTGCGCTTGATCGACTGCGCGCTCTGGAGGCTGGCGCGGACGCCGGTGACGACGATTTCCTTGCTCGCGGCGCCGGGATCGGGCGCAGGCTGCGTCGTGGTAACGGAGCTGTTACCGGCGTCTGCGGCGGCATCCTGGGCGATAGCGGGCATCGCCGCCGCCCCCAGCGCAAGAGCCGAGACGGCAGTCATCAGCGAACGGCGATCGAAAGCCATTGGGTTCCCCTTCCTGATATGTGCGCACCACTCACAGCGCGGTGTCGTCTTTATTACTCAGACAATTTAGTAGCGAAGCAAAAAGCCGCTGGCAAGGGGTTTGGCGAACCCCTCGTCAGCGGCGGAAATGTCCGGAAAAATCAGTCGGCGACGGGTGCCGGTGCAGGTTCCGCTTGGGTCGGGCGGCTGCCCCACAGCGCGTAGAACAGCACGTAGACCTCGCACGCGGCGGTGAGCAGGAAACTCCACTGCAGGCCGAAGCGATCGGCCAGCCAGCCCTGCACCGCGACCAGCGCGCCGCCCGCGATCGCCATGATCAGCAGGCCCGACCCTTCCTCGGTCAGCGGGCCGAGGCCACGGATGCCGAGCGTGAAGATGGTCGGGAACATGATCGAGTGGAACAGGCCGACGAGAATCAGCGCCCACATCGCGATCGGGCCGCTGGAGAACACCGTGACCAGCATCACCGCCAACGCGCCGAGCGAGAAGACGGCGAGCACATGCCCGGCTTCGAACCGCTGCATGATGGCCGATCCGGCGAAGCGGCCGACCATCATCCCGCCCCACAGCAGGGTGAGGTAACGGCCCGCCTGCTCGGTCGTCATGTTGCCGATCTCGGGCCGGCTGACGAAGCTGACGAACAAATTGCCCACGCCGATCTCGGCGATCAGGTAGATGAAGATCGCGCCGACGCCGAAGATCAGGTTGCGATGCTGCCAGAGCGAATGGTTGCGCCGCTCCGACTTGGCGACGCGCGCGGTGGCATTGCCCATCGCGGGCAGCGGGAAGCGCGCGATGATCACCGCCAGCACGCACAGCACGACGGCGACGAGCGCATAGGGCAGCACCACCGATTGCGCGTCGGCCAGCCGTTCCGCCTTGGTGAGCACGGTGCCGGCGGCGGCGGTGCCGCCCTTGGAGCGGCCGAGGATCAGATAGGCGCCGAACAGCGGGGCGAGCATCGTGCCCGCCGAGTTCATCGCCTGCACCAGATTGAGGCGCGAGGATGCGGTCTCGGCCGGACCGATCACCGCGACATAAGGGTTGGCCGCGACCTGCAGCAGCGTGATGCCGCTGGCGATCACGAACAGCATGAACAGGGTGACGCCGTAGGAGGGCAGGCTCGCCGCCAGAGTCATGCCCAGCGCGCCCGCCGCCATGATCAGCAGGCCGGTGACCATCGATTTCTGGTAGCCGATCCGCTCGATCAGCTTGGCCGACGGGATTGAGGCGAAGAAATAGGCGATGAACCACACGCTCTCGATCAGCGCGGCCTGGAAATAGGAGAGTTCGAACACGGAGCGCAGGTGCGGCAGCAGGGTGCCGTTGATCACCGTGATGAAGCCCCACATGAAGAACAGGCTGGCGAGCAGGGTGAGCGCCGGGCGATAGGTCGCCGTCATCGGGGAGGCGCCGCCGGATGTGCTGGCGCTGGTGGTGACCGGTCCGGGCACTATATTTTCCTCGTCCTGATGCCCTCGAAGTGCGGGCGGGGTTGCTCTTCGCTTTTTTGTCTGAGTATATGGCGGCAAGAAGCGCGTCAACGCCAAGGCGTCGTCGTGGCGGCGGGGAGGGGGGCAAGCCCATGAAAGCGAAGCGCAATTTCGCGATCGGCGGCGAGTCTCGACGGCCCGCGCACGATGCTCCATGGTCTGCCGGCGCGCCGTTTCGCTGATCCTTGTCCGGAAGTTTGAGACCGATGCCCGATCCCGTGATGCCCCGCCCGCTCCGTTCGCGCGCGTGGTTCGACAATCCCGAAAACATCGACATGACGTCGCTCTATCTCGAGCGCTACCTCAATTTCGGGCTGAGCCTGGAGGAGCTGCGGTCGGGCAAGCCGATCATCGGCATCGCGCAGACCGGATCGGACCTGTCGCCCTGCAACCGCCACCATCTCGTCCTTGCCGAGCGCGTGCGGGAGGGCATCCGCGAGGCGGGCGGCATCGCGATCGAATTCCCGGTCCACCCCATTCAGGAGACCGGCAAGCGCCCGACGGCGGGCCTCGACCGCAACCTCGCCTACATGGCGCTGGTCGAACTGCTCTACGGCTATCCGCTCGACGGCGTGGTGCTGACGGTGGGCTGCGACAAGACGACGCCCGCCTTGCTGATGGCGGCGGCGACCGTCAACATCCCGGCGATCGCTCTGTCGGTCGGCCCGATGCTCAACGGCTGGCACAAGGGCGAGCGCACCGGCTCCGGTACGATCGTGTGGAAGGCGCGCCAGATGCTGGCGGCGGGCGAGATCGACGAGGCGGGCTTCATCAAGCTCGTCGCTTCCTCGGCGCCGTCCACCGGCTATTGCAACACGATGGGCACCGCGACGACGATGAACTCGCTGGCCGAGGCGCTGGGGATGCAGCTGCCCGGTTCCGCCGCGATCCCGGCGCCCTATCGCGACCGGCAGGAGATATCCTACCGCACCGGCCTGCGCATCGTCGACATGGTGCGCGAGGATCTGAAGCCCTCCGACATCCTGACCCGTGAGGCGTTCCTCAACGCGATCGTGGTCAATTCGGCGATCGGCGGATCGACCAACGCGCCGATCCACCTCGCCGCCATCGCCCGCCATGTCGGTGCCGATCTGGAGCTGAAGGACTGGGAGACGCACGGCCACAAGGTGCCGCTGCTGGTCAACCTCCAGCCCGCCGGCGAATATCTCGGCGAGGATTATTATCGCGCGGGGGGCGTGCCCGCCGTGGTGGCGCAGCTGATGAAGCAGGGCCTGATCCACGAGGACGCGATCACCGCCAACGGCAGGTCGATCGGCGAGAATTGCCGCGACGCGACGATCGAGGACGAGAAGGTGATCCGCCCGCTCGAACGCCCGTTGAAGGAGGCGGCCGGCTTTATCGTCCTCTCCGGCAACCTGTTCGACGCCGCGATCATGAAGACCAGCGTGATCGACGACGAGTTCCGCAACCGCTACCTCTCCAACCCCGACGATCCCGATGCCTTCGAAGGGCCGGCGATCGTGTTCGACGGGCCGGAGGATTATCACCATCGCATCGACGATCCGGCGCTGAACATCACGCCCGAGACCTTGATGTTCATGCGCGGCGCCGGGCCGATCGGCTATCCGGGCGCGGCCGAGGTGGTGAACATGCGCCCGCCCGCCTACCTGATCCGCGAGGGCGTCCATGCGCTGCCCTGCATCGGCGACGGTCGCCAGTCCGGCACGTCCGGCTCGCCCTCGATCCTCAACGCCTCGCCGGAAGCGGCGGCGATGGGCGGCCTCGCGCTGATCCGCACCGGGGACAGGGTGCGCATCGATCTGCGCAAGGGCAGTGCCGACGTGCTGATCCCCGACGAGGAGCTGGCCGAACGCCGCCGTGCGCTGGTCGAGGCGGGGGGCTATGCCTATCCGGCCTCGCAGACGCCGTGGCAGGAGATGCAGCGCGCCGTCGTCGGCCAGATGAACACCGGCGCGATCCTCGAAGGATCGGAGAAGTACCAGCGCATCGCCCAGACGCAGGGCGTGCCGCGCGACAACCACTGAGACGTGCAATTCTCCCCTGCCAGGGGAGGATGATCGCGTCAGGCGGAAAGGCGCAGGAGCGCCGCGCCGTGGGGCGGCAGGTTGCGCGCGATCCGGCCGGTCGCCCGGTCGATCGCGCCCGTCCACAGGTCGCGCATCTGCACCGGCCCGCCGAGGCCCAGTTCGCCGAGCGCGATGGCGACAGTCTTGGGCGTGTCGGCGGCGTTGAACAGCGCCAGATAACGGTCGTTCCCACCGCCTTCCGGCCGGGCCGACCAGATGTGCGTCTCGTCCTCGACGAAGTGCGGGCGGTTGGCGGTGCTCGCCTGATTGACCGCGATCACATCCCGATTGGTGAGCAGCGCCAGCGTCGCCGCGTCGAGATGGCGCAGATCCCCGCCCATGATCAGCGGCGAGCGGGCGATGGCCCACAGCGTCATCAGCGTGCGCTGCTCGTCGGGCGTGAAGCGGGTGTCGCGCGCGCCGAGCGCGAGGCGGCCGAGCGGCAGCATGTCGGCATCGGGCCAGCCGCCCGGCACGCGCCACGCATTCCAGTTCTCCAGCCGCACGAACTGGGCCTTGAGCATCGCCCAATCGTCCCAGAAATCGTCCGAGATACGCCACATCTGCGCGAAGCGGCGGACATGTTCCGCGCGCGGCACCGGCGTCTCGCCCGGCGAGAGGCTGAGGATGATCGGGCGGCCGCTGCGCTGGATCGCGGCATGGGCCGCTTCGATTTCCGGCGCATGGGCGTCATAGGGGCGGCTCATGTCGTCCATCTTGACGAAATCGACGCCCCAGCCGGCATAGAGCCGGAACACGCTGTCATAATAGGCCTGCGCGCCGGGCTTGCGCATGTCGACGCCGAACATGTCCGGGTTCCACGGGCAGATGCTCGACGTGTTGGCGATGTCGGCGGCGCGGTAGGATGTTCCGAGGATGGGCAGGTTGCGCTGCACGGCGAGGCGCGGGATGCCGCGCATCAGGTGGATGCCGAACTTCATGCCGAGGCGGTGGACATAGGCTGCGAGCGGCGCGAAGCCCTTGTCTCCCATGCTCGACGGAAAGCGGTTGGGCGCGGGCAGCAGGCGGCCATATCCGTCCAGAGTCGGCTGTGCGACGGCGTGGTAATCGTATCCGGAGGCGCCCGGTTCGTACCACTGGATATCGACGGTGAAGACGTCGTAGCCGAAGGGGTGCAGCTTCTCCGCCATGATCGCGGCGGTCTCGCGCGCCTGCGCCTCGGTGATGGTGGTGGCGAAGCTGTTCCAGCTGTTCCAGCCCATCGGCGGGCGCGGGGCGAGCAGGGGCGATGCGCCGTCGATCCCGGCTCGTGCCGCGACCGGCGCCGCCGCGCTCGCCATCGCGCCGGTAAGGATCGTGCGGCGGTTGGGGCCGGTCGCCACCGTCAGTCCCTCAGCGAGAGTTCGGTGTCTTCCTGCGCGAGGCGGACGAGATCGGTCATCGCCGAACGCGCGGCGTCGGCATCGGCGTCCGCGATCGCCTCGAACAGCACGCGGTGATCGGGCAGCGGATCGCGCGGCAGCTTGCGGCGGCGCTGCTTGAAGATCGTGGTCCAGCCCACCGCCGCCTCGATCGAGCTGGCGAGCGAGATCAGGGGCGCGTTGCGCGTCGCCTGCAGGATGGTGTGGTGGAACAGCTGGTCGGCCGCCTGACCCGCCGCCGTGGCGAGGCCATGGCGCGCCATCTCCTCCAGCGCGTGGCCCATGCGGGCGAGGTCCGCGCCCTCGCGGCGGCGCGCGGCGAGTTCGGCAGCGGCGGGCTCGACGATCATGCGCAGCTCGAACAGGTCGCGGATGAAATCCTCGCTCGGCTCGCCCTCGAACGCCCAGGCGAGCACGTCGGGATCGAGCAGGTTCCAGCGGCTGCGATCGGACACGCGGGTGCCAGCCTTGGGGCGGCTCTCCACCAGACCCTTGGCGGCTAGCATCCGCACCGCCTCGCGATAGGCGCTGCGCGAGACGTTCAGCTGCTCGGAAAATTCTATCTCGCCGGAGAGCGTGTCGCCCGGCTTGTAGTGCCCCGTGACGATCGCGACGCCGAGATCGTGGGCGATCGATCCGTGGATGCGCATGCCGAGCGAGGGTTTGGCGAGCCGGCCGAAGGGGGGCTTTTCCGTACGCGCCAAGCCTGTCTCTCCCTCATCCCTGCACCCGCGCGGTGATACCGCGCCCCGTTGTGCGGACGAGCATAGCGAAGGCTTGATCGCACCGCCAGAGCATCCTAGACAACTTGTCAGACAATATCATCATCGGGAGGATTAAGACGATGCTCGATCGCCTGTCGCGCCGCGTCGCGGGGTTCATGCTGGGGTGTGCGATGCCGCTCGCCGCGATGGCGCAGACGCCGTCGGCCAACGTCACGCTCCATGCCGATCAGCCCGGCCCGCGTTACGATCGGCAGATCTTCGGCCAGTTCGCCGAGCATCTCGGCCATGGCATCTACGGCGGCGTCTGGGTAGGGAAGGGATCGCCCATCCCCAACATCGACGGTTACCGCAAGGACGTGGTCGACGCTCTCCGCGAGATCAAGGTGCCGGTGGTGCGCTGGCCGGGCGGCTGCTTCGCCGACGAATATCACTGGCGCGACGGCATCGGCCCGGCCAAGGCGCGCAAGGTCAGCATCAACACCCATTGGGGCGGCGTGACCGAGCCGAACAGCTTCGGCACGCACGAATATATGGGCTTCATGGATCTGCTCGGCGCGCAGGCTTACGTGGCCGGCAATGTCGGCGATGCCAGCCCCGCCGAGATGGCCGAATGGGTCGAATACATGACCTCGCCGACCGGATCGACGCTGGCGAAGGAGCGCGCCGCGAACGGCCACCCGGCGCCGTGGAAGGTTCCCTATTTCGGCATCGGCAACGAGCTGTGGGGCTGCGGCGGCAACATGCGGCCCGAATATGCCGCCGACGTGACGCGCCGCTATGCCACCTTCGTCAAGGCACCGGCCGACCAGAAGATCATGAAGATCGCCAGCGGCCCGAACATCGACGATTATCACTGGACCGACGTAATGATGCGCGAGACCGGCAAGATGATCGACGGCATCTCGCTCCATTACTACACCTTCCCTGGCAGCTGGGAGGACAAGGGTTCGGCGACGCAGTTCGACGAGCACGCCTGGGCCTCGACCCTCGCCCACACCTGGAAGATGGACGAGCTGCTGACCAAACATTCCGAGATCATGGACAAGTACGATCCGGAAAAGCGGGTGTGGCTGGTCGTCGACGAATGGGGCACCTGGTACGACGTCGAGCCGGGCACGAACCCCGGCTTCCTCTACCAGCAGAACACGCTGCGCGATGCGCTGGTAGCGGCGATCAACCTCAACATCTTCGCGAAGCATGCCGATCGCGTGAGGATGACCTCGATCGCGCAGATGGTGAACGTGCTGCAGGCGATGCTGCTCACCGACGGGCCGCGCATGGTGAAGACGCCGAGCTACTGGGTGTTCGATCTCTACAAGCCCTGGCAGGACGCGACGGTGATCCCGGTCGATATCCACTCGCCCTGGTACGACAAGGACGAGTTCGCGATTCCGGCGGTGAGCGCGTCCGCCGTGCGCGATACGGGGGGCCAGGTGCATGTCGCGCTCGCCAATGCCGATCCGGATAATTCCGAGACGGTGAGCGTGAAGCTGGCGGGCGTGACGGCCGGTTCGGTGACAGGCCAGATCATCACCGCGCCCGACATGCACGCCTTCAACAGCTTCGATCGCCCGGACACGGTGCGCCCGGCGGCCTTCGATGGAGCGCGGATCGCGGGCGACACACTGACGGTGACGCTGCCGGCGAAATCGGTGGTCGTGCTGGGGCTGCGGTAACCCATCCTCCCCATCGTAGATGGGGAGGGGGACCGCCCGCAGGGTGGTGGAGGGGCCGCGGTCGCGGACGGCGGTGTGCCACCGCCGCCCCTCCACCGGCTTCGCCGGCCCCCCTCCCCAGCAAAGCTGGGGAGGATGAGGTTAGAACAGCTTCAGTTCGACTAGCCGCACTGCGCCCCTTGCCGGTTTCTTCACCTGCAGGCGGATTTTGGAGGTGGTCATCGCCGGCCACGCGACCCGTGTGATTCCGTTCGCCACCGGCACGGGCAGCGGCGCGGCAGGCACGTCCTTCCAGTCGCCATCCCAGACCTGCAGCCGATAGGCGGAGGGCACCGCGAAATCCTTGCCGTCGGCGTAGAAGGCCAGCTCCGCCGCGTGGACCTGCGCCGCCTTGCCGAAATCGACCGCGAACCAGTCCCATGCGTGCGCCGATCCGGTGGTGGACCAGCCGTTCGCCATTTCGGGGAAGAACCACACCCGCCCGTCGAGCGCGCCGTGCAGCGAGGCCGGGTCGGCGTTCACCGAGGCCGAGCCTTTCGGATAGTCCGATCGCACGAGGTTCACCGCGAGGTCGATCGGTCGATCTATGGGCGCGAGCGGATTGCGCGCGAGCGGCACCGTCAACCGCTCGGGCTTGGCGCTGTGCGCCATCTGCATCCCGTCCACCAGCAAGGTCACCCCCGCGCCGTGGCCGTAGCGGCTGCCGTCCGCATCCCACAGGATCGTCACTAGATGGCCGTGATAGGGCACGTCCTGCAGCGCGAACCACGGCAGATATTCCGGATCCTTCGGATCGGCCGGGATCAGCGGCGCGACCTCCAGCACGTCGTCGGCGCGCGGGCGCAGGCCCGCGAGGCCGGTGACGATCAGGTCGTCGAAGCCCGAATGGAAATAATGATGGCTGCGCGCGAGGCCGACGATCGGCTTGCCGGTCTGCGGATCGTAATCCTCCTGCAGATCGGGGTGACCGCCCAGCATATGCAGCGCCGCATATTGGCGCAGCAGCCGCAGATAGTCCGATCGCGTCGCCACCGTCTGCGGCGGGCCTTCCAGCAGGTTTGCGAGGCCGGTCAGCGCCTGCGTCGTCTGGAAGGGCCAGACCGGGCCGTTCCACTGGCACTCGCGCCCTCCGCTGGCCGCGTCGTAGCGATACTGGCGCATGTAATATTCATAGGACGGCTCGACGGTGCGCATTCCCTTCGGACCGCCCAGTTCGGCAGGCGAGAGCAGGTGCGACCAGGCGGGGGCGAAGCGCGGATCGCCCGTCACCATGTCCACCGTCCACGGCAGATAGCCGACCAGCTCGCGGCCCCGGATCGGCGCCCAGGCGCGGACGTACTCGTTGCCCTTCTGATAGCGATCGACGAAGTGGTCGAGCGCCGGGCTCCACAGATCCGCCTCGACATGCGCCTTCAGGTCGGCGGCGCGGGCGGCATAGTCGGCGGCGGTCGCCCCGTCGCCCGCCAGCGTCGCGATCCGGCCGATCGCGCGGGCATTGTCGAACATGTAGGCGTTGATCGAGGGGCGGAAGGCGTCGCCGCCCCGGAAACCATCCTTGCCGCCCGACGCGTCGATCGAGCTGATCGTATATTCGGTCGCGTCGAGCAGCGGCTCGATCCAGTAGAGCCGGCGATCGAAATCGAAGTGATCGTCCCACAGGTTGTAGATGTGGCGCATCGCGTCGAGGTGGCCGGACGACCGGGTTTTGGGATCGGCGGTCCCTATAGGGCGACTCACCCCCTGTCAAGCGCAGGGGAAAGGGCGAGCGCCCGCAAGATAT
>BACX01000803.1 GCA_000333335.1 Sphingomonas-like bacterium B12
GTCCGGCGCGAGCTTCGGCATGGCGATGGCGGTATTGGCCGCGCGCTCCAGATACCAGCGCCAGTCGTGCGCGCTGACCAGCCCGGTGCGGTTGCGTGCCAGCCGGTACAGCACCCATTGCGCGGCGGCGACGTGGACATAGTTGAAGGAGCGGACGATCGAATTAGCCTGATCGGGCTTCCATGCCGCCCATATCGTCCAGTCGATCGCCGGGTCGTAATCCTGCGGGCGGGCGGGGTCGTAGTGGAACAGGCTCTTGCGCACGCCGTAGTCGGGCGTCTGGAGGTGGCGCTCGATCACCCCGACGTGGAAGCGCTCGAACTTGGCGACCTCCTCCGCCACCGGATTGTCGAGCTGCTTCATGATCGCGGCGAGCCACGATCCGGCGCCGCCCTCGTCGCTCAGCCCCGCGATCCAGACGCGCTTTTCCTGCGTGACGATCGCGTCGCGCTCGCGATCATAGCTCATGATCGAGGGGCTGCGGCCGAAGCGATCGGCGGCGTTCTCATACCATTGGCGGGTGAACAGGAAGCGGCCGAGATCGGCGGAGACGGTTTCCGCCGGCTTGGTCACGAAATAATGGATCGTCTGCTTGCCGCCGTCGGCATGGTGGAGCGTCAGGCGCGCGCGGCCCCAGCCCTTGCCCTCCACCTTGAAGCGCCGCCAGCCGCCGGCCATGCCCGCATCCGACACTACAAGCGCCCCGGCGGGCGAGACCTCGCCGATGGTGATCGTGCCGGCCGCCTTGACGAACAGGTCGCCGAGCAGATCGGCGGGCAGGACATAGCCGGGGATGCCGATCGCGACCGGGCGGCCCGCCGCCTCCAGCCGCGTCTCGATGCCCCGGATCGAGGGGGCGAGGACGAAGCGGACGCCGACGGTGCGCGCCTCGCCGGGCCGGAGCGTGAAGGCGGTGGGCGTGTTCCACTGATCGGCGCCGCGCCACTCGCGCTCGGCGAAGCCCTTGCTGGCGATCATCCAGCGGTAGAAGCCCTCGAAGGTCAGCTCGCGCTTGGTGCTGTCCTTCAGCAAGGCGGGCGCGCCGCCGTCTCCGGTGCCGTCGGCGATCGGCATATAGGCCTCGAACGGCGTGCCGGCCTCGGGCAGCACCAGCAGCGCCGGGCCTTTGCCGTTGAGCCGCGTCACTTGCAGGTAGCCCGCGTCCAGCCCGACATAGGGGTCCGCGAAGCAGGCTTGCTCGTGCGCTTGGCTCAGCGTGCGGCCGGTCAGGATGTTGTCGAACGGCATGGCGAGGCCGAGGCCGCCGATCTCGACCGGCGCGGCGCTGCGGTTGCTGAGCGTGAAGCGCAGCACGAGATCGCCGCCCTCGTGCAGCCAGTGCCGGGTGACGGCNAGCGGCGAGGAGGGGGGCAGCGGCAGTTCGGCGGCCGAGATCTCACCCGATGCGGGGGCGAGCGCCCTGGGTTGCGCGCGGTGGAAGGCGCTGGAGAGATCCTGCCAGTCGCCGCCCGTGCGGTAGCGGATGTCGATGTCGCCCAGCGCATAGAAGCCCGAGGCGACCGGCGCCTTGCGCTTCGGAACGAAGCTGAACGCGTTAGTGTCGGGAGGTGTCAGCCCGATCGCCACACCTGTCTGCGGGCAGAGCGTCAGCGACAGCGCGGAGGCGGATGACGGGTGCGTCTTCGGCGGGGCCGCGCCAGCCGCGCCGGATTGTGCTACGAGAGGAAGGGCCGCCGATAGCGCGACCATCTCCCGGCGACTGAAATCCGACACCCTGCCCTCCGAATAGAATACGATATTCTATATTCGATTATAAGCGAGGTGCAAGGGAAGGATCAGGTCAGGCGAGCGGCCCGTTCGCAACCGGTTCGCCGAACACCGGCACCCCCTCCGCATCGTAGCCGAAAGGCTGCACGCGGGTGTGGCGGTTGGGATCGAACAGCGGGTCGCCGACGATCTTCTCGTAATCGCGGCCATGATAGACCAGCATGTCGCGGCCGCGCTCGTCCACCGTGAAGCTGTTGTGCCCCGGCCCCCACACCTTGTTCTTCGGCGAGGACTGGAAGACCGGCACCTGAGACTTGGTCCAGCGCGCCGGGTCCATGATGTCCACGTCGTCGCGCACGCTCAGCATCCCCATGCAGTAGCGCGCGTCGGTGGCGCTGGCCGAGTAAGTGAGGAACAGGCGGCCGTGACGGGCCAGCACGGCGGGCGCCTCGTTCACCTTGAAGCCGCGCGTCTCCCAGTCGAGCGTGGGGACGGAGAGGCGGGCGGGCTGGGCCGCCAGCGTCAGCGCCGAGGCCATCGGCGCGATGTAGAGGTTGGAATTGGTGTCGATCCCCTCTTCGCGCTGCGCCCAGGCGAAGTAACGCGTGCCGCGATGGACGAAGCTGGTGGAATCGAGGTTGAAGCTGTCCCATGCCATCTGGAACTGGCCGAGCACGTGCCACGCGCCGGTCATCGGATCGTCGCCGTCGCAGGCGATGGCGTAGGTGTGGATGCGGAACACGTCCTCGCCGCCGCCGCTGGGGCCGGCGGCGAAGTACATCACCCAGCGGCCATCGACCTTGTGCAGCTCGGGCGCCCAGATGAAGCCGGAGAGCGGGCCGCTCGCCAGATGGCGCCACAGCACGCGCTCCTCGGCCGTGGCGAGGCCGGCGATGGTCCTCGACCGGCGCAGCACCAGCCGGTCATACTGGGGTACGGATCCGGTCATGTAATACCAGCCGTCGTGCAGCATCACCTGCGCGTCGGCGCGCTGGCGGACGAGCGGGTTGACGATGCCGTCACGGGCGCGGCGCGGCCTGGCGGCGAGCGCGGTGGCGGACAGCGCTCCGGCACCGACGACGAAGCTGCGGCGGTCGATCAGGCTCATGGCTCTTTCCTTAGCGCGTGGAGAAGCGGAACTCGATGTCGTTCCGGTAGGTCTGGCCCGGCACCAGCCGCACCGATCCGAAGGCCGGCTGGTTGGGCGTGTCCGGGAACATCTGCGGTTCCAGCACGATGGCGTCGCCCTCGCGGTAGATGTGGCCGGACTTGCCGGTGATCGTGCCGTCGAGGAAGTTGCCCGAATAGAATTGGATGCCCGGCTCGCGCGACAGCACTTCCATCACGCGGCCCGAGACCGGATCCTCCACGCGCGCCATCACGCGTGGTGCGGGCGCCATCGTGCGGCTGACCACCCAATTGTGATCGTAGCCCCGGCCGTAGCGGATCTGCGGATCGGAGCCGTCCCGGACGCGGGCGTTGATCGTGGTGGCCTTGCGGAAATCGAACACCGTGCCCGCCACCTTGCGGAACTCGCCGGTGGGGATCGAGGTGGCGTCGGTCGGCGTATATTCGTCCGCCGGGATCGTCAGCAGCTCGCCCAGCGCGCCGCGCTCCGATCCCTCGCCGGCGAGGTTCCAGTAGGTGTGGTTGGAGATGTTGACGACGGTCGGCTTGTCGGTGGTCGCCGTGTAGCTGACCGAGACATCGCCCTTCGCATCGATCGCATAGACGGCGGTGGTGGTCAGCGTGCCGGGATAGCCCTGATCGCCATCCGGGCTGACGTAGCGGAGCGTCACGCTCGGCTCGGCGCCGCCGCTGGTCGAGACGATTTGCCACACCACCTTGTCGAAGCCCTTGGTGCCGCCGTGCAGCGAGTTCGGGCCGTCGCTGAGCGGGGTCTCATACTGCTTGCCGTCGAGCGTGAAGCGGCCCTTGGCGATGCGGTTGGCGACGCGGCCGACCGTGGCGCCGAAGTAGTTGGGCTAGCGATATAGCC
>BACX01000802.1 GCA_000333335.1 Sphingomonas-like bacterium B12
TTCCGGTCATCCAATCTCCGCAGCGCGGTGATGCCCTGGCCTTCGGGCTGGCGCGCGACCACGTCCGCGAGCGGTTCGGTCACGACCTGCATCCAAAAGGCGTTGGCGTGCAGCAAATGGGTATCGTCGGCCATCATTCCCACATGGCCGGGCAGGAAGACGAGATCGCCCCGTCGGAGTTCTTCTTGCGCGACCGGAGCGCCGAGCGCCTGCTGCTGGTCGCTGTCGCGCGGTGCGGCGATGCCGGCAAAAGAGAGAGCAAGCTGGACGAGGCCGGAGCAGTCGATCCCGTCGCCGGAACGCCCGCCCCAGCGATAGGGTACGCCGGACAGCCGCGCGGCGATCGAAACGTAATCCGTGTCGCGCGCATCCAGCGGGGCGAGGTGGCGGCGATGGACGAAGCCGCCCGGCACCTTGTGAAAGTCTCCATCGGTCGTCATCACGGCCAGACGCGCGCCCATCGGAAGCCGCTCCACCACGGGCGCCTTGATGCTTGTCGTCGCGAATATCAGGGCTGCGGGCTGCGCGACGATGTGGGTCGGATCGCCCAGCGGGCCGATGGCATCGATCGGCACATAACCGACATAGCCGTCGTGCAGGCTGTATCCCCACGCCCAGTCGCCGCTGGCATCCACCACAGCGAAGATTTCACCGCGCAGCAATTCGGAGACGGCGGTGGCTTCGTGCGACGGGGCAGCACGCATCGCCACCGCCGTACGGTCGCACCCGTGCAGCAAAGGCTTGGCGTAATGCGGCGCGAAGACGCGATCCGCGAGCGCAACGTCGGCCACGTCCTTGCGGACGGCATGGATGCGGAGATCGAGCTTCGCCGACGCGCCGGCGAGGCGGAATCGGTCAGGCGTGCGCGACCTGGGAGACAGGCTGGGGTCTGCGCCGTTCCTTGCCGGCGATGAGGCTTCGGAAGCCTTCAAGAAATTCTGCTCCACGGCTGGTGCGCGTCACGAAGATGTTGCGGCGATCCCGCTCGTCCCGTTCGCGGCGCAGATAGCCGAGGCGGCCCAGCGTATTCAAGGCGCGAGTGACGACCGGCTTCGACACGCCGAGGATGCTGGCGAGCCCGCGAACCGTATGCGGTCCGTTGGTTCGATAGACCAGCAGAAGCAAAGCCATCTGTCGGTTGGTGAGATCCGGCTGGCCCGAGCGGACGTAGGCCACGAGAGCTTCCATCCAGGTGCTGAGCATATCGTTCT
>BACX01000801.1 GCA_000333335.1 Sphingomonas-like bacterium B12
GGCAGGCCGATTAATCTTCGCCGCCGTATGACGATCATCGTCGATCGCGCACCGGGCGACAGCGATCTCGATCGGATGGGTGGCCGGATCGCCATCGAGATGGCGGGACGAGGCGAACCGAAGCGCCATCTCGATGCGGTGGTCGATCGCCTTGCGATCATCGTCCCCATCCTCGCGGCGGTCGTCGGCGCCGTCACGCTGGCCATGACCGGATCCCCGCTTGTCGCCGCCGAGCGGGCGCTCGCAGTCCTTGTTGTGGTCTGCCCCTGTTCGCTCGCCATCGCAGCGCCATTGGTTCACGTCCGGGCGGCAGCACTGGCTGGCGGGCTCGGCTTCAGGATCGCCGATCCGGCGGCGTTCGAAGCGCTCGGCAGGGCGCGTTCCGTCATCTTCGACAAGACCGGCACGCTGACGATGGGAGAACCCGAAGTCATTGCCATTGATCCCGTCAGCGGCTGGACGGCGGATGCGGTTCTCGACCTCGCCGCGCGTGCCGAGAACGGCATCGATCATCCGATCGCGCGTGCGATCCTTGCCGCTGCGGGGCCTGTGGTCAGCCAATCCGGAGAGAGAGCCGCACGCAGCGCGACCGGTAGGGACGAATATGGCGCGACGGTCGAGGTGCGCGCCGCCGATCCGAGCCCGCTGGCCGGAACACGCCTTGCCGTTGTGCACGCGAACACGAAGATCGGCACGATCACGCTCGACGACATCATCGATCCCCAAGCCGCGCCCGCAATCGTTCGTCTGATCTCTCTGGGCCTGGATCCATTCGTTGCAACCGGCGATGCGCTTGCTCCTGCTATCGCGGTCGGCGCCGCGCTCGGTCTCCCCGCGAGCAAGATCCATGCGGCCTGCACGCCCGAAGACAAAGTCGCCCTCGTCAAAGCCGTAAGCCGGCCGGTCATCATGGTCGGAGATGGCGTGAACGACGCCCCCGCTCTTGCCGGCGCGGACTGCGGCGTCGCCGTCGGACGGGCTCATGGCGCGGCAACCGCAACGGCCGGAATCGTTCTGGTTGAGGGTGGGATCAAAGCGCTGCCCTTTGCAATTGCGCTTTCGCGACAAGCGATCGGCCGCGTCCGGCAGAACTGGGTGCTGGCATTGAGCTATAACGCGATCGTGCTGCCCGCCGCCGCCGCAGGCGCCTTAACACCGCTTCTCGCCGTAATCGCCATGATGGTGAATTCGGCGGTTGTTACCGCTAATGCCATGCGGCTTTCTTCGGCGTCGCCCCGATCCCTGTTGGCCTCTCAAAACGATACGGATTGAAGATTGGAACGACATATATTCGTCGTTATTCATGATCGATCATAAAGAGCAAGACGTCTCCAACACATCAGGAGACCGTCATGACAATCACGAAACCCGCTCTGGCCATTATCGCAGCGTTTGGCTGCGTCGTTCCAGCTATGGCCGCCGGTCAAGCGTTGCCCCGTTTTTCCCAGATCGAATATCAGGTGGGCCGGGATCCGCTCATCGCGCAGAATGGCGCGATCGCCGCCTGGCATAGCACGCCGTCAGCAGAGGTGGCGTTCGCCCAGTCCATGATAGATGCGGCCGTTCCTGCCGGAACTCCGATCAGTGACGCCATAGCCCTGCTGCGCGAAGCCGGCGCGAACTGCGGCGAAACGATCGGAGACGCGCAGGTTTGCCGCTACCATGACGTCTCGACACGGGACGAATATGTCGACGACGTTCGTTGGGATGTTCGGATGCAATCGTCAGACGGCACCGTACGGTCGACGACCGTCCAGCGTGAGTGGTCGCGGCACTGAGCCCTGCGAGGAGGAGTCTGTCATGATCGCTCGCAAAGCGCTCGTTCTGGCCGTTGCCGGTTTGCTCGCGCTGCCGGCGCACGCCTCAGAAGCAGCGTCCGTCCCGAGCTTCGCGGCCTTGGAACAGAGCTATCGAATCGGTTCCTCAACGGCACCGGCGGCTTCGCTTTTAGGCGCCGCGCTGCCAGCCGGCACTCCGCTCAATCTCGCGTTCGCGGCTCTGACGAACGCAGGTGCGGACTGCCGGCAGGAAGCACGCTCCTCGTTCGCCGCTCGCTGCCTCATCCACCAATATTCTCTCGAGGGTGGAGCCGCTGACGACGTTCGTTGGACGGTCCGACTCCTGGCGCAAAATAGCAGGATTTCGCGGATCGTGATCAGCCGCTATGTCGATCGTCACGGCAGTTGACCAAAGTGCTCGTCCTGCTTTCCTTGTCGGATCCGGCAGCATCGATGATCAACGCCTCTCCGAACCGAGGCTGGACCTGTGTGGATCGAGAGAGTGATGGACTGCCTTCATCTGCGCCTCGACCTGTGATTTCTCGTCGATCGGTTCATCCCGTGATAAAATGCGCGGGCCGATGATGAGCCCGCGCATCAAATCCGCCGAAGATGTCATGCAATGGCGCGGCGCGGGCGTCGCGCTCGCGGCGACCGCCGGCGCAGTCGATAGTTTTGCGCTAACGACAATCCATCATTACAGTTCGCACATGTCCGGCACGACAACCCAATTGGGAGAGGCGTTCGTGCAGGCCGATCCGGGACTGACGGTTATTCTCCTGAGCACGCTTGTTGCTTTCTTTGCGGGATCGGCATTGTCTGGTGCCTTCATTGTCCGGGCTATCGAAGCCGATCGTCGCCGGACGATATCGGCCCTCCTCTGCGCCGAGGTCGTCCTGATCCTGCTAGGCATGACAGCGTCCCTCATCGCGTTGTTTCCCCAACAACTGGTGGTGCTCGTTATGTTGGCGGCCGCCATGGGACTTCAAAACAGCGTGGGCGCGCGCTTCCTGAAGCACGGGCACCGCACGACCCACGTCACAGGCACCTTGACGGACATAGGCTATCATAGCGGACGCCTCGCGTTTCGAAAGCGCAGGACCTCAGCTTCTACCCTCGAAGACCGCGCGAAGCTTCTCCTCCTCGCAGCGACATTCTGCGGTTTTCTGACAGGCGGCATTCTGTGTCATTTTCTCGCGCTGGCGGTCGCCCCTTTCGCGCTGCTGCTTCCTGCGATCGTTGTCGGCTCGCTGGCGTCACTCACCGCGTTCGGTCCGGCGGCCGATATGCCTGGTTCGCTGCGCTGATGGATTGCTCCTTCGACGCGTCTGGACACCATCCTGCGGACATTCACGCCTACAAGCTGGCCGCATGCTTGTCCCGCCGCCCCCAGGAGCGCGGTTTGGCAAGAAATCAGTTTCTCATCGAGATCGGCACGCCTTCTCTCCTCAGGAGGCGCGCAGCATGGGCCAGGACTGCTTCGATTTCTACCGCGACACTCGGACTGGTGCAGACATTGGCCGGGCTGGGATGAGGCATGGCCAGAACGGCCAGATTGGGGAGAATCGCTTCAATCACTGGCCGAGCCTCTTGGGCAACGCGCCCCACAAGAAGGACGCAGCGTAATCTCGGCAGCAGTGCAAGCAGAGTTGGAAGGGTGGCCAGTCCTTCACGTATCTCCTGTCTCGTAAGCCTTCGTTTCTCCCTTTCGCCGGCCGCCCAGGGCACCGCATTCCATTGGATCAGGTCGCGTCGATCAAGACCGGCTTGGTCCACATATCGCCGCAGATTGACCGCCGAACCGCTTGCATTGTCACGTGACGCAAAGCGCGGCCCGGGCCTGGCGCTTGGAGCTGGCGTTTCGAGCAGAAGCAGAATCCGCGCGTTCGTGCCGCCGTCGGCCGGGTCGAAATGAGGAAAGCGGTCGGGATTTACGAGTGTTTCACGCCAGCGTTCGAGCAAGCGCATGTGAGAACTTCTCAATTGCTTGAGACGCGCTTCGAACTCGTTCGGCCTTAGCAGGTCGCCGTTCCGGACAGGAATAGATCGTCTCCTTACCGCGAAGCGGTTTCTGGGGGGCGCGCGCTCCGTCGGAACATCATGTCGATTTGCAGCGACGGCAAGTCGGTTGATCCAGAGCGTCGAGGGCTTGCCGATCGTTCGCAGAATCGGATCGGAACCATGTGATACCATCGTTGGAACGTGCGCAACGCATAGTCCATCAGCGCGCCATGTTCTCGACGCAGACGATCTCTCCGCCAGTCCCGGCGCCAAGGCTTCTCTCCAATTTGCAGAAGCTTCTCCCCGGAATAATGATCTGTCTCGCCGTCACGGGCGCCGCATATGGACTGCAAGCTGCCGAAAGCCACTTATTCGGCCGCGCCTGGCTCGAAGCGCTTGTGCTTGCGATCGTGATCGGCACGGCTGTTCGTTCCATGTGGACGCCAAGCGCGCGGTGGTTACCCGGTATCGGTTTCAGCGCCAAATTTCTTCTCGAAATGGCAGTGATCCTGCTGGGGGCATCGGTCAGCATGGCAACCCTGGCTGCCGTCGGGCCGGCGCTCCTGTCTGCTATCGCCGGCACGGTTGTGTTGGCTATCGGGTTAAGCTTTGCCGTCGGGCGGCTGTTGCATCTGCCTCCGCGCATGGCGCTCCTGGTCGCATGCGGAAATTCGATCTGTGGGAATTCCGCAATTGCCGCCGTCGCACCCGTCATCGGCGCCGATGGAGACGATGTCGCGGCGTCGATCGGTTTCACCGCCGTGCTCGGTGTATTGGTCGTGCTGGGCTTGCCGCTGCTCGGCCTGGCATTGCATATGGATGGGCTTCAGTTTGGCGCGCTTGCGGGTCTTACCGTCTATGCGGTGCCGCAGGTGCTTGCAGCAGCGGCACCGATTGGCCCGGCCGCCGTCCAGATGGGCACTCTCGTGAAGCTGGTGCGGGTTCTGATGCTCGGCCCGGTCTGCATCCTCTTATCGTTTCTCGCCCCCTACCTCCCCAAGCGGGGGGCACCGCGAAATGACGTCGTTGCCGGTGGAATACCTGCCTCCGATCTTACCAACGCTCGCCGCCTGCCGCTGCGCAAGCTCGTACCGTGGTTCATCCTGGGATTTCTTATGCTGTGCGGTTTGCGCTCGCTGGGGCTCATATCTCACGCCCTGCTCGCTCCAATCGGAGAAGCCGCGACAGTGCTGACGGTCATTTCGATGGCAGCGCTCGGTCTCGGCGTCGATGTCCGTACCGTTGCGCGGGCCGGCGGCCGGGTAACGGCGGCCGTCCTGCTATCTCTGCTTCTTTTGGGCGG
Source organism: Sphingomonas-like bacterium B12 (assembly GCA_000333335.1). Taxonomy (GTDB): domain Bacteria; phylum Pseudomonadota; class Alphaproteobacteria; order Sphingomonadales; family Sphingomonadaceae; genus Solisphingomonas. Next base: position 5,083 of record BACX01000801.1, read on the forward strand.
GATCAGCCTTCTTCTTATCCGCGCGCTCCACATCGCGTGAAACTCTTCGTCACGTCAGGATGATGCAAATGAAAAAACTCCTTCGTCTGTTACCGATGGCTGCGGCACTGGCTATCTGCTCGCCAGTACAGGCTCAGCAAGCCCCTCAATGCGGAACGAATGGAATCGCGCTCCAGCTTCTTGGATCGGGCGGCCCGATCTCCGACGATGCGCGCGCATCGTCGGGTGCGATCATCTGGATCAACGGCAAAGCACGGATTTTGATCGACGCGGGAGGGGGCACCTATCTCCGCTATGGGCAATCGGGCGCTCGGCTGGAAGATCTTGATTTTATCGGCATTTCGCATTTCCACACCGATCACAGCGCGGATCTGCCGGCAATCCTGAAGGGCGGATATTTTCTCGCCAAGAGCCATCCGGTTCAACTCGTCGGCCCGACCGGTAACGCCAATTTCCCGAGCATGACGGCGTTCTTCCAACGCGAATTCGGTAAGGGGAAGGGATCATTTGCCTATCTTTCGGGCCTTTCGTCGGCATCGGAAGGGCTCAAGCTCGCGGTTCATTCGGCGGACGTCGATGTCAGGAAGACGGCTCCGACAGTCGTATGGCGCGGCGACGGCGTCACGATCAGCGCGCTGGGCATACCCCATGGCGACGTTCCTGCGCTTGCGTTCAGAATTGAGACGCCGAAAGGCGTGATCATTCTTTCAGCGGACCAGAATGGCAGCCGCAAGGAGTTTATCGACTTCGCCCGGGGCGCCGATATTCTCATGATGCCGGCCGCGATCGACGATGACGCGGACGAGGAGTCCCGCTTCCTGCACGCCACACCGACGGTCGTGGGGAAAATCGCGGCCGCGACCGGCCCGAAGATGCTGCTTCTCGACCATTTCATGGGCCGGTCGCTGCGTGACAAGGATCATAACATCCAGATCATTCACGGATTTTACCATGGTCCCGTCAACGCCGGTCGCGACCTTTCCTGCTTTCCCCTCTCGCATTGAAACAAGGAGATATCCGATGAAGCGTGAACTGATCCTCGGCATCGCCATCACATCGCTGGCATCAGGCGCCGCCTTTGCTGCGGGCGTCAGCGACGGCACTGCGGCCACCACCGCCAGCCCTACAGCACATGGTGGCGGCAAATGCGCTAGCGGAAAATGTGGGACCGAGAAGATTTATTCCCAGACCAAGCTGAAACAGAATCCTGACGGCCAGCTTGTCCGCGCCCGGGACGGCCAATGCGGTATCAGCGGCAAGGGCTACAAGGTCGCGCTCAGCAACAGCGATCGGCTCGCCGAGGGTGTATGCGGCCGCTGACTTCTCTTGCACGAGGAATAGGCCTCCGTCCGGAGCTGGTCGCACAATTGTGCGACCAGCCACGGCGCGACGACATCGACTTCTTTGAACTCGCGCCCGAGAATTGGTTAGGCATCGGTGGGCGTAAGCGCGGACAGCTCGACAAGATTGCAGACCTGTATCCGCTGGTTGCGCACGGCCTCAGCCTTTCGATCGCGGATCCGGTCCGGCTCGACCTCGACTTTCTTCGAAACGTCCGTTGCTTTCTCGATGATTATTCTATCGAGATTTACAGCGACCATCTGAGCATGTCGCGTGACGAAACCGGCCAGCTTTACGACCTGCTGCCGATTCCGCGACGCCCTGGCAATCTCGACTATATCGCTGGACGCATATCCCGGGTGCAGGATGTTACCAACCGCCGTCTGGTCTTGGAGAATATATCCTATTATCATCGGTTTGCGGACCAGATGCCGGAGGCCGAGTTTATGGCCGCGCTGGTCGACCGGTCGGGCTGTGGGATCCTGCTGGACATCAACAATGTCTATGTGAATGCCCGCAATCATCGGGAAAATGCCACCGCATTTGTCACGTCGCTGCCTTCTGATGCCATCGCATATTACCATGTCGCCGGTCATCTCGAACTGGAAAACGGAACCTTGCTCGACACGCACGGTACGCCGGTGGCGGACGCCGTTCGTGATCTCGGACGGACGGCTTGGCAGGTCCACGGTCCAAGACCCTTGCTTCTCGAACGCGACAATTTCGTCCCCTCGTTGGACGAACTGGTCGCGGAGCTGGCAAGTGTGCAGCGGGATAGACG
>BACX01000800.1 GCA_000333335.1 Sphingomonas-like bacterium B12
TGCATCGCCAGCGTCGTAACGGTACTCGAGGTCCCTGAACGAGAATGATCGTGCGGCGTGTCCCGAAACCGGGCTCGTGGAAACCGCCAAAGCGATCGCGCAGCCAGCTATGATGATCTTCATCTTGAGTTCCTTTCAGAAGTTGAAGATGCGGATCTCGATCAATCTGGTCCAACGATGTTATCGTATGATTTCAATCCCCAATCCAGATTGGATCATGCGCCTGCTAAGTGTCTTGCAGGAACGAGGCTCGGGTCCTCAGATTGACAGGGCAGAGCCGTTCGAACATGGAGCGGCAACGGCAATGGATTTCTGCCGGGTCCCGGGAGCCTGTCTTCCGCGCCGAACCGCTCCTCGGGGCTGATGATTCCTACCTGCTGCGGTCACGCAACAAGGGGGAATCGTGCGCGCTTCGTTTGCCAATCTTGTCCAATCGCTGAACCTGACGTCGCACGCGGTGGCCCAGCGCGGCCATGCTGCCTCGGTGCTGCGCTGGACGCTGCTGCTCGTGCCGATGGCAATCGCGGTCGGCACACTGTGCGCCGCCTTCCTGTGGAGTCTCGACGTCGCGACGCGCGCGCGCTTCGATTATCCGTGGCTGCTATTCCTGCTGCCAGTCGGTGGTGCGGGGGTGGGCTGGCTCTACCAACGCCTTGGCCGCTCGGTGGAGGGCGGTAATAATCTCATCGTCGAGCAGATTCACGAGCCCGGCGGCGGCGTGCCACTCAGGATGGCGCCTTTGGTCTTCCTCGGCACCATCGTCACGCACCTGCTTGGTGGCTCGGCTGGACGCGAGGGAACAGCCGTGCAGCTTGGCGGCGCGCTCGGCAGCGCGGTCGCGGGCTGGTTCAAGCTCGATCCGCCGAGTGTGCGGATCATCCTGATGGCCGGTGTCGCGGCGGGCTTCGGCGCGGTGTTCGGCACGCCGCTGGCAGGCGCCGTCTTCGCGCTGGAGGTGCTTGCGGTCGGGCGCGTCGAATATGCTGCGCTGGTGCCTTGCCTCGTTGCGGCGCTGGTCGGCGACTGGACGTGCCATGCCTGGGGCATCCATCACGCCGCTTATGCGGTCTCGGCCTTCGCTCCCAAGGAGCCGGGCCTGTTGTTTGAGCCTGTCCTGCTCCTCAAGGCCGCCCTCGCCGGCGTCGCCTTCGGCCTTGCTGGCCTGGTCTTCGCTGAAGCCAATCATGCGCTGGGCGGCTGGCTGAAAAAGGTAGTGTCCTATGGCCCGGCGCGACCCGCGATCGGCGGCCTCGCCGTCATTGCGCTGACCTACCTCATCGGCACGCGCGCCTATCTCGGGCTCGGCGTCTGGAGCCTGATCCCCGGCGACCCGACCATTGCCGGCTTCTTTCAGCCCGGCGCCGACAGCTGGAGCTGGGCGCTCAAGATGCTGTTCACCGTCGTGACGCTGAGCGGCGGCTTCAAGGGCGGCGAGGTTACGCCGCTTTTCTTCATCGGTGCAGCACTCGGCCATGCGCTCGCTACCCCGCTTGGCGTGCCGGTCGACCTGTTCGCGGCGCTCGGCTTCGTCGCGGTGTTCGCGGGCGCCGCCAACACGCCGCTCGCCTGCACGATCATGGGCGTCGAGCTGTTCGGCGCAGGCACGGCCGTGCCCGTCGCCGTCGCCTGCTTCGTCGCCTATGTCTGCTCCGGGCATAACGGCATCTACCTGTCGCAGCGGGTCGCCGTGCCCAAGCGGTCGCGCGCGATCCTGCCGCCCGATCTCACGCTGCGGGATGCGCGCACTCTGCGTCCCGCGCCCGACCTCTCCACTCTCTTCGCCCCCGCCAATCAGGAAGGCAATGCCGTGTCCGACACCCATCATGTGACGCCGAGCGAGATCGGCATGATCCGCATCTATCTGAAGCCCGGCGACAAGGCGCCACGCGGCGTGTCCAAATCACGCTGGGGTGCCAAGCCGCTCTACCGGACTCTGGTCGCGCAGGCGAAGACCGACGGTATCATGAACGCCGTCGCTCACCACACCCATTATGGCTACAGCAACCATGGCCCGGTCCGAGAGAATGGCTCGGAGATCGCCGACCCGCATCTGACGATGTGCGTCGAGCTCATCGGACAGCGCGAGCAGCTCGAGCAATTCTGCCGCGCGCATGGCGACCTACTGGCAACCAAGGTGATCGTCTACAAGCATCTGGAGCATTGGAGCGTCGGCCCCGCCGGCGTGCGGCACGATGACGCCTCGCCAGAAGAACTGACCACGGGGGTAGAATGAGCGGGCGCGGATCTGGCCCGATGGCTTCCGCCGCCTCCGCATCCTGGCTGGTCTGGGCACTGCTTTCCGCCACCTTCGCGGCGATGACCGCGATCTTCGCCAAAGTCGGCGTGGAGGGGATCGATTCTGATCTCGCCACTTTCTTCCGCACGATCGTCATCATCGTCGTGCTGGGCGCGCTGCTGGCCGTGACTGGCAAGTTCCAGCCTGTTGGCAACTTCGCCCCGCGATCCTGGCTGTTCCTCGGGCTTTCGGGGCTCGCGACCGGCCTGTCCTGGCTCTGCTATTTCCGAGCGCTCAAGGTCGGCGACGCGGCGCGTGTGGCGCCGATCGACAAGCTCAGCGTGGTTTTCGTGGCGATCATCGGCGTGACAGTGCTCGGCGAGCATCTCTCGTTGCGGGGATGGCTTGGCATTGTCCTGATCGGCGGCGGTGCGGTGCTTGTCGCGACGGCCTGACCCCTTTCAAACTGATCACAGGGAGACTGAAAAATGCGATTGGTGAGATGGCTCGTGACCACGACGCTCTGCGTGGTTGCGGGCACTTCGAACGCTGGCGCAGCCTCGCCCCGCCGGGATGCGCCACACAACGTCATCCTCGTGGTGATCGACGGTTTGCGCGGCCGGATCGTCACGCCCGAGACCGCACCCGAAATTGCGAAGCTACGCGACGCAGGGAGCTATTTCCCCAACAGCCATTCGGTTTTCCCGACCTTCACCACAGCCAACGCTTCGGCGCTTGCAACCGGCCACCAGCTCGGGGACACGGGCGATTTCAGCAACACCATCTATACTGCCAGGCCGATAACAAGCGCGGGCAGCAGCGTGACGCCGTTTCTCGAGAATGACTCCGTGCTGGGTGAACTCGACGCGACATTCGGCGGCAACTATCTCGATGAGATGACGGTGCTCGAAGCTGCGCGCCGTGCCGGTTATGGCACGGCGGCGATCGGCAAGCTCGGCCCTGCCTTGATCCAGGATCACCTCGCCCGTGATGGGGCAACAACCATCGTGCTGGACGATACGACCGGGCAGGATGGCGGCATCCCGATCACGACCGACATCGCCGCGAAATTGACCGCTGCGGGACTGCCATTGGCAACGCCCAGTCGTGGAGCCAATGGCAAGTCGGGCGACTTCCGCACGCCGGGCACGACGTCGGCCAACGTCGCGCAACAGGACTTTTTCATCGATGCCACGACCCGGGTGGTGCTGCCGACACTGAAAGCGCGCAATCACCCGTTTGCCATGGTGTTCTGGTCGCGCGATCCGGACGGCACCCAGCACAATCAGGGCGACAGCCTCAATCGGCTGACGCCAGGCATCAATGGGCCGTCGACCTTTGCCGCGATCCGCAACGCCGATGGCGATCTGGGGAAGTTGCGCGCGGCGCTCGGCCGGCTCGGGCTTGCAGCCACGACTGACATCATCGTCACCTCGGATCATGGCTTTTCCACCATCTCCAAGCAGAGCGGCAGCAGCCCGGCGGCGAAACAGACCTATGCCGACGTTCCACCCGGGTTCTTGCCACCGGGCTTCCTCGCGCTCGATCTCGCAAAGGCGCTCGATCTCGCAAAGGCGCTCGACCTTCCGATCTTCGATCCCGAGGCGCACGACAGTCGGCTTGTCGAAGGCGCCCACCCGAGCCGGGGCAATGCGCTGCTAGGTCCTGATCCGACACATCCTCGCCTTGTGGTCGCCGCAAACGGCGGCTCCGATCTGCTCTATCTGCCGACGCATGATCGTGGCCTCGCAGCAAGCACAATCGAGGCATTGCTGGCCCAGGACTATGTCAGCGGCATCTTCGTCGACGACGCCCTTGGCGCATTTCCGGGGACGCTGCCGCTCTCGGCGATCAACCTCAAGGGACATGCCGCCACGCCGACGCCCTCGATCGTCGTCAACTTCCGATCGGCAAGCTCGGGCTGCGCGACTCCGACCAATTGCCAGGTCGAAGTTGCGGACAGCAATTTGCAACAGGGCCAGGGCATGCACGGCAGCTTCGGACGAGGAGACACTCAGAATTTCACTGCCGCGGTCGGGCCGGATTTTCGCAATCGCTTTGTTGATCCGGCCCCCGTCAGCAATGTGGATCTCGGCCGCACAATGCTTGCGTTGCTTGGCCTCACACCACCATCCCGAGGCGTTCTTACGGGACGGGTCATCCAGGAAGCGACGCCAGGCCAGAAATCGCCGGCATCCCGCTCACAGATTCTTCGCTCGAAGCCGGCCGCCAACGGGCTCCGCACGGTGCTGCGCTATCAGCAGATCGGCCCGGTCCGGTATCTGGATGCAGGCGGCTTTCCCGGACGGACTCTTGGGCTTGATCCGGCAAGATGACGTCGGACAGGTAAGCGCCAACCAGCGGGCGTGGCGGTTGGTTGGCGCCTCTGCGACTTCAGGCCAACAGCGCCCGCACGGCATCGCGCTCGTCGATGAGCTCGGCGACGGTGCGCTCGATCATCTGCCGCTGGAAATCGCCGACCTCGAGCCCCTCGATCCGCTGGACCGAGCCTGCCGCGCAGGTCGCCGGCACACCGCAATACAGCCCCTCTGGAATGTCGTAGGCGCCGGTCGAGGACAGGCCCATCGACACCCAGCGATCGCCCGAACCCAGCACCCAGTCGCGCAGATGGTCGATCGCGGCGTTGGCGGCCGACGCGGCCGATGAGGCACCGCGCGCCTCGATGATCGCGCTGCCGCGCTGGGCGACCTTCGGGATCAGCGTGTCGCGATACCAGGCCTCGTCCGATATGCGTTCGGCGAGCGATGTCCCTTGCGCGGTGGCATAGGTCCAGTCGGCGAACATCGTCGGCGAGTGATTGCCCCAGACTACCAGCTTCTCAATATCCTCGACGGCGACGCCGGCCTTGGCGGCGAGCTGGCCCTGGGCGCGATTGTGATCGAGCCGGATCATCGAGGCGATATTGTCGCGCGCGAAGCCGGGGGCGCTCTCGGCGAGGATCCAGGCATTGGTGTTGGCCGGGTTGCCGACGACCAGCACCCTGGCCTCGCGCTTGGCCTGAGCATCGAGTGCCGCACCCTGCGTCTTGAAGATCGCGGCATTGGCCGAGAGCAGATCGCGCCGCTCCATGCCCTTCGAGCGCGGGCGCGAACCGACCAGCAGCGCGGCATCGATGTCGCGGAAGGCCGTGTTCGGATCGTCGGTGATGACGATATCGGACAGCAGCGGGAAAGCGCAGTCCTCCAGCTCCATGACGACGCCCTGCACCGCCTTCTGCGCTTGGGGCAGGTCGAGCAGGTTCAGCGCCACGGGCTGGTCCGGTCCGAACAGGTCGCCGGCGGCGATCCGGAACAGCAGCGAATAGCAGATTTGTCCGGCAGCGCCGCTGACGGCAACGCGAAGGGGTGTTTTGGTCATCATCGATCCTCGGTTTGAGATAGGGCGTTCAGGTGGCGAGCGTTATGCGGGCGAAAATACCGATCGCAGTTGCCAGAAAGAACATCAGCGTCGGGAGCATCAGCATCTGGACGACGGCCTGCCGGCCGCTGATGATCCCCGTCGCGATCTCGACGGGGCCGCGCCAATATTCGGCGAAGCTGCGCTCGCGCGCACCGGAGACGGGGCTGTCCGCCAGCAGGATGCCGCCGACGAGCAGGCTGAAATAGACGATCATCAGGACCGTCACCATGGCCATGACGAGGCCGGCTTCGAGACTATGGGCGAAGCATGCCCAGAAGCTCGCCAGCATCGCGGCATAAATGAGCACGAGGCCGACAAGCGTCTTGCGGTGAACACCTCGAACCGTGACGCCGGGCGCTGGCCGCTCCAGGTCCGCGTAGGGATTCTCGGAGACGAGGGCGAGCACAGGCTTCGACTGCCGGTCTTCACTGGTCTCATTGAAATCGCGTGGGGCGAATGCGGTAGCCATGCCTTCCTCCATCAAAGACGGGCGGCGAGTGGCGTCGTCCGGATGCAGGATTTATCGGCCTCGACATTCGATCTTTCCAATGGATTAATATTGTCATTCCAATCCTCCAATTGGATTGATCAATGCGCGAGCAAAACCGGCATGGTCGCGGTGTCGAGCAGGTGCCGCGTCGTTCCGCCGACCAGCCATTCGATCAGCTGATTGTGGCGATAGGCCCCGCAAACCAGAAGATCGGCACCGGCAGCCGAGGCTTCCGCCGCGATCTGGGCGCCGAGATTTTCTCCGGCCTTGCGCGGCGCAACACGCTCCTCGACCGGCAGCGCTCCGAGGCCGGCGTCAGCCAGAGCGGACCCCACGCCGTCCTCGCCGATCCGGAGCGCGACGATATGGCTGGCAGCTTCCAGCCACGGCCGGGCGGCGAGCAGCGCGTGATGTTCGGCGCTCGTATCGGCGACGCCGATCGCCACGGTTGCGAAGCCATTTCCCTTATGTTGCTCTGGCGCGTGCGGAACGAGCAGCAGCGGCTTGTCGAGCCGCATGAGGGCGGCATGGAAGGCGTCGCCGGTGTCCATGTCATGGCTTCGTGCCATCACCAGCAGGTCGGCATTTCGGGCGGCCTGGACCAGGCCTTCCTCCTCCTGCGCGACCAGGGTGCGCCACTGGATGGCCACATCGCGGTGAGTCAAAGCCCAAGCATCGAACGCGGCCTTCACCGCCGCGCGTTTCTCGGGTGCGGTGCCCTCCCGCTCTTCACGCATGCGCTGGAACTCGATCTCCTCGCTGGCCGCGATGATCTTTTCGGGATCGACCACGATGTGCAGCGCCTCGAGGATGGCCGTCGGCACCGCGATAGCCGCGCTGGCGGTCGCATCGAGACAGGCTTCGACGCTGTCCGCCTGGTTGAGGATGGCGATGATCTTCATGGGTCAGCTCCGAATTATGCGGGAAAGGGCTGCCGGTCCGGAATAACCGAGCCAGACGGCGACAAGGCAGAGGGTGACGGACAGCAGGACGTTAGCGCCTGCGCGAAGCGGATCGCCGGCCTGGAACAGCGCCAGCGTCTGAAGGCTGAAGGATGAGAAGGTGGTGTAGCCGCCGCAGAAGCCGACCAGCATGAAGAGGCGGAATTCGGGCGAGACCGCCCAGCGCCCTTCGGGCCCCGTCAGCGAAGCCAGCAGCCCGATCAGGAAGGAGCCGCTGATGTTGATCAGCACCGTGCCCCACGGGAAGACCTCGCCGGTCCGTGCTACGATGGCGATATTGATCCAGTAGCGCGCAAGCGATCCCAGTGCGCCACCGATCGCGATGAGCAGCGAGGCCATCATCGGAGGCGGCCATCGCTTAATCTGTCCGTCATCGTCACGGTCCCGTTCCCTTTTTGGGTTGCGGGAGGCGCGCGTCCTGCCCGCGCCCAGGTGGCGCCAAGCAGGAGTCATCAGCCGGTCGGCGGTTATACGGGGGAACTCCATCCCCGGAACACGAACAATTTACAGCACTGGGCGGGAATTTCCACCGTTAACCCACTTAGCGCATTCTATTTATCGAGAGTCGCAAAACTCAGTTCGTGCTCCGCCGAACGGAAGACCGGGCCACGGATTGCCCGTCGGGCGATGCGACCAGCCGCACCCGCCACTGGATGTCGGACATGCCTTCACCGGAGCGATGCTGCGCGAAGTTGGCGGTGCATAATACGCTGCCACCGGCTGGTTCTGCGCAACGGGCGCCGGCGCTCTTTGCGGCCTCGATGGCTGACGCCATGGACGTGCCGGGTGCCATCGTCCTTGCGACATAGGCCTGGGCGCGCGAGGAGCGCTTGTCGCGAGATCTGAACTCGATGTCGCGGAAGGTGAATTTGTGAGGTGCCGCCTGAACGGCTGTCGAAGCTGCGAAGCTTAGCATCGCAGTTGCGATAAGAGAAATTCGTGCAGATCGTGCGAACATTTTTGCTCTCCTTTTATTGCACAGTGCAATTTATTGCACCGGCAACCGCCGCATCGAACGCTATTGCCATCCCCATTTCTGGAAGATCGCCGATCCCTTTGCGCTCGACAGGAACCGGACAAAGGCCTTTGCTTCGGAACTGGCCTCGCCCCGCCGGGTCAGAGCTACGCCGGCATCGCGGTAGACCCGCCGGTTGGCGTCGAGAGGCACGACGTCCGCAACGCCGGGATTGGCCTTCGCCCAGATCGGGAAGGTGACCCAGGCATCGATACCGGGATCGGCCTTCCAGCCTTTGAGCGCGAGTGCGGTGTTCTTCGCGTAGAGCGTGATATTGTGGCGGAAAGCCTTTGTGGTAGCGATGTTGCCGTCGCGGCCGGCAATATCCTCCCACATGCCTTGCTGTCCGGCCCCATCGACCACGGCAATGCGGACGCCAGGCTTCAGCAGGTCGGCGAAACCGCGAATATGCTTCGGATTTCCCGGACGAACCAGGATACCGGCGGGGCGCATGTACAGGGGCGTCACGGTCTCCGGGACGACCGTGTCTCCGAACGATGAGACGAAATCGCTCATCATGACCTCGGATCCGCTGAATAGGACGTCGCCGTCCGCCTTCAGCGCATCAGACCATTGCGGGGTCGGCCCGGACGTCACGATCACCTCGACGCCGTTCATCTTGCCGAACGTCGCGGCCGCTTCCTTCATCGCCGGAGCGGGGCCGCCGGGCCCATAGACGTGGATCGTCCCCGCGAGCGCCGGACCGGCGATGGCCGTACAGGCAAGGATGCCGATAACGAGCCACCTCATTTTACAGGCCCGGTATAGGGCTTGAACCCGTAGCGACCGAAGATCGAAAGCCCTTCCGGCGACCGGATGAACGCCAGCCAGCGCGTGGCAGCCTCGCGGTGCGCGGCGCCTTTGACCACTGCGCCAGCGTAGATCGCCGTCGAATTCTGGTCGGCGGGAATGTCCACTCCCTCGATCGGATGCCCGGCCTGCTCCTGGAACATCACTTCGGACTTCCACGTCACACCGGCCTGCGCCTTGCCCTGCATGATCCACAACGGGGTCTGACGATGATGGATGTGGGTGAGCACGCTGCTGCCGTCGGCGACCTTCGTCTTGTAGACGCTGGTCACGAGCGCATCGCCGCCCGCTTTGCCGAGCGAAGCCTCGATCTGCCGCGCAATGCCTTCGAATTCCGGGTTCGGCATGGCGAGCTTGATGCCGGGCTTGCCCAAATCGGCGAGCCCCTTCACACCAGCCGGATTACCCTTGGGCACCATGATCGCGAGCGTGTTGGTCACGTAGGGCACGGCGGGACCGTCGAGCAGGCCATCGTCGATCTGCTTCTGGACTGCCTTCAGCCCCGCCAGATACACGTCGGGCTTCACCGTCCAGGTCATGTTGCCGACGGTCACGGTGCCGCCTGCCTTCATCTGGTGGACGAGCAGCCCCGGCGGAATCGTCTCCCAGTAAAGATGGCCCTTATATTCCGGGTATTTCGCCTCGAAGGCCGCCACCAGCGGCGCCATCGCGAAGAAGTAATTTCCGCCGACGTATAACGAAAGCATCGGATTGGCGGGATCGCCGTGGAAATCCGCAAGGTTGTCGGCGTCGGGCACGGTGAACTCGAAGCCCCGCACAAGCGCATCATTGTTGCGGCCATTCTGCCACGGTGGCGACACGCCCAGATCATTGGCGGCCGAACCGGGAGACGGCGCGGTTTGCGCAAGCGCGGGGACTGCGACGAGCAGGGCAGCGGCGCTCGCGGCCGCCTTCAGAAAAGTTTTCATGATATTATTCCTTGAGAGGCAGGCAGCGATCACATCGGCATCAGGTCGTAGCCCTGATGTTCCAGCGTCGTGACCGTCGTGAGGCCCGAGAGCGCGAGCGTGACGCTCTTGTCGATCCAGTCATATTGGAAGTCATGTTCGGCAACCGCCTGGCCGCACACCGAGACATCCACGCCGGCCTTGCGCAGTTCGGCGATCAGCGGAAGGTTCGGATTGGCGACGCCGAACTTCGCGCGATACTGGGCGTCGTTGAGGGCAAGCGGGGTCGCAGGGCCGTAAGCGACAGCCACGAACTTCAGATGGTCGAGCGGGACACCGGCCGCATGGTAGAGATTGACCGTGCGCGCGACATGGTCGAGCGCGCCATTGACCTCGCCGGGCGACTTCGCGGCCTGGGTCAGGGCGAAGACGATCTTGTAGGGCTGGTCGGCTTGCGGCTTGAACGCGGCATTGGGCAGATAGTGGATCTTGCCGTAGCCCTGGATCGTCGGCGTCGTCCAGAAGCCCGCAGGCATGTCCGCTGCGAGGGCAGATCCGGCACAGGCAAATGCCGCGCCGGCGGCAAGAAGAGCGGTGAGACGACGCATGATATCCTCCATTTATCGATAGGCCGGAGTTAGTCTCCCGCTCCTTCGATAACCAACGGATAAACCCCATTGTTTCGATCCGATTTCGTGATTGGACGCCGCATACTCGTCGCGTTTATCGATGACGAAACAGTCGTTGGGGATGACCGGCATTGCGCGACATTGACGCCAGACACTCATTGGATCGCAGGTCGTGCTGACGCTCGGCCTGTTCGTGGTCATCAGCTTCGTGGTGTCGCTGGGAGCGCTTGCTGCGCTGATCTGGGCGATATCGAGCGACCAGTTCTCCTTTTCGCAGCGCCAGGCGCGGACCATCTTCACGTCCGACGAGGAGGGCGTGCTGGATGACCCCACCAGCATCGAGCGAAATGGGCATGCGGCGCATGGTGGCGCCGAAGCGCCGAAATTCGATCTGGCGCGGAGCGGCATCGACGCATCGACCGCGCGACCGGTGTCGATCCTGATCGCAAGCGCCGTTCTGTGGCTGGTGATTGGGTCGGCCTTTGGCCTGATCGCCTCGCTGAAGCTTCATCTGCCGGACTGGCTGGACACGCAGGCCTGGCTGACGTTCGGCCGCGTTCGCACGCTGCATCTGACGCTCGTGATCTATGGCTGGTTGTCGATGGCCGGGATCGGCATCGCAATGTGGGTTACGCCGCGCATCTTCCATGCGCCGCTCAAATCACCGTCTCTGGCCATCTGGGGAACACTGCTCTGGAATTTCGGCCTGATCGCCGGCACGATCGCCATTGCCTGCGGTTGGACTGATGGCGAGGAATGGCTGGAAATTCCCTGGCAGATCGACGGGCTGCTGGCGATCGGCGGGGCGCTGTGTGCCATCCCCCTGATCCGTACGGCCTTCACCCGAAACGTCGAGCATATCTATGTGTCGGGCTGGTATTATCTGGCGGCGCTGTGCTGGTTTCCCGCGCTCTTCGTGATCGCCAATATTCCCGGCATCTTTGTCGGGGCGGAGCAGGCGACCGTCAACTGGTGGTTCGCGCACAACGTGCTGGGTCTCTGGCTGACACCGCTCGGTCTGGGTGCCGCCTATTATTTCATCCCGAAGATCATCGGGAAGCCGGTCTACTCCTATGCTTTGTCGCTGCTGGGATTTTGGGCGCTGGCCCTATTCTACAGCCAGGTCGGAATCCATCACCTGATCGGTGGTCCCGTGCCAACCTGGGTCGTTACGCTGTCGATCGTACAAAGCGTGATGATGTTCGTGCCGGTGATCGCCGTCGCCATCAACCAGCACGTCGTCGTCGCACGCAACCTGTGGGCCTTCAGGGCGTCCATCCCGTTGCGCTTCATCTCGCTCGGCGCGATCATGTACACGGCCGCCTCGTTCGAGGGCTCGCTCGAGGCGTTGCGCAGCGTCAACACCGTGACGCACTTTACACAATTCACCGTCGGCCACGCGCATCTCGGTGCCTATGGTTTCACCAGCTTCGTGTTCTTCGGCTGCCTCTATTACATACTGCCCCGCATCACGGGGCGCGACTGGCCGCTGCCAGGCTTGATAGCAGCTCACTTCTGGTTGGTCGTGGCGGGGTTCGCGATCTACTTCGTCGCGCTGACGATCGGCGGCTGGTTGCAGGGCGAGGCGATGCTCGACGCGACACGTCCCTTCTCGGCCAGCGTGATCCTGCTCAAGCCGTTTCTCGAGGGGCGCTCGGTTGGCGGCGCCCTCATGACGCTTGGCCATCTGCTGTTCGCAGCAAACGTGATCGCGATGTTCGCGCGGGGGCGTCATCCGGCGTCGGCTGAAGGAATCGCGGCATGAACCGCTCGCTTCCGCTCGTCATCCTGGCCATGGCCATCCTAGCCTTCGCCACGACACTGCTGGTGATCGTGCCGAAGTTCCAGATCGGCCACGAACCAGCGCCGGTAGGACTCCATCCCTATACGGCCCAGCAGCAGCGCGGCCGCGACCAATATGTCGCGCTCGGCTGCGTCTATTGCCATAGCCAGCAACCCCGCACGCCCGATCAAGCGCCCGATGCCGAGCGCGGCTGGGGTCGTGCCTCGGTCGCCGCCGACTATGCCTATGACAGCCCCCATTTGATGGGGACGATGCGTACCGGTCCGGACCTGATGAACGTCGGTGCTCGCCTGCCGAGCATGGGATGGCAGCTGAGCCATCTCTATCAGCCGCGCGCCATCTCCCGCTGGAGCATCATGCCTGCCTATCCCTTCCTGTTCGAGGTAAAGGACAAGGCCGCGCCCGGCGACACGGTGGTGTGGCTTCCCGCCAAGTCGGCGCCACCGGGCAAGGTCGTCGTCGCCAAGCCCGAAGCGATCGATCTCGCCGCCTATCTGGTCGCCCTCGACCGCACTTACCCCGTGCCCGCTACCGCGATCCGCGATGACGGCTATGCAAAGCACGGAGCGGGTCGATGAGCGACGATCCGCGCCCCGTCGATGAGCGCTTCGAGCCTTATGAGCCCCGTCGCCGCGTGCCGCTTCCGGTCTACTGGATCGCCATAGCGCTCGCCATCTGGGGCACGCTGACCTTGTGGCGCGATGCCCATGCTGGCTCCATTGCCGGGCGGCAGCGTGGTGATGAGGCGGCCGCCGAGAAGCGCCGCGCAGCAGCACCGGGAGCCGATCTGTTTCTCGCGCGGTGTTCGAGCTGCCACCAGCCCGACGGTTCGGGCATAGCCGGCGCAGTGCCTCCGCTCGCCGGCTCGCCACTCGTCAAGGCCGATCCCTCGGTGATCATCCGGGTCCTGCTGCGCGGCATAGACGGGCCGATCAGCGTGTCGGGCAAGCGTTTCGACGGGCATATGCCGAGCTTCGCCAGCGTTCTCGATGACAGCCAGCTCGCCCGCACAGCGACCTATGTGCGCGCGCGGTTCGGCGACAATGCGTCGGCCGTCTCACCCTGCGAGGTCGCGGCTGCGCGCGCATGGGCTGCCGGTCATCCGGGGCCTTGGCGTGGTGGCGAGGACATCAGGGCAGCCCTCATGCCGCTGCTCGAACCGCAACCGGCCTATGTCGCCTCGCCGGTCGCGGCGCCCGACCCCTCGATCCTCGCGCTCGTTCAACACGGCACGGGGGGCGGCTGGTCCTGCGCGTCATGTCATGGCGACCTCGGCGAAGGCCATGGTGACGCGCCGCGGATCGCAGGGCTCTCCAGCCCTTATCTTCTCGCGCAGTTGCGCGCGTTTGCGGGCGGAGCACGAACGAGCGATGCGATGGCACCGGTGGCGACGTCGCTGACTGACGCGCAAAAAATCGCCCTCGCATCCTATTACAGCCAGCTCGCGACACCATCGGCGAGCGTGCCGGCTTTGCAGGGCGCGCTCGACCGGGGTGAGGCCCTGGCCCTGGATGGAGATAGCGCGAACGGCATTCCGGCTTGCTTCTCCTGCCACGGATCCTCGGGCTTCGGCGTCGCGCCAGCCTTTCCCCCCATCGCAGCACAGCAGCCCGCCTATACCGCTGGCCGCCTCGCTGGCTTCGCCCGCCGGGCCAAACAGGGCAGTCACGCCCTGATGCCGTCAGTCGCGGCGCGGCTCGACGATGCAGATCGCCGCGCGATCGCCGATTATCTCGCCACCCTGCCGCCGGTTCCGACGGGCACCGTGGCGCCTGCGGAGCAGCATCGATGAACCATCCCGAGGAACCGGCCGAAGCCGAGCCACTGTCCGATCAGAAGAAAGGGCAGACCACCAGCAGGGGCATCTACGCGATCGCCGGCGGCGTGATGCTGTTCGCGTTCGGCGCTCTCGTGGCGGACGTTATACACTTGCATGGCGAGCAGCCTGACACCTCGAAATCGGCTCCTGCCGACGGCAAGATTGCGTTCACGCCGCCGCCGGAAAGCAAGATTCCCGATGGCCCTGGTGGTGACTCGATCCGGCACGGCATGGCGATCTTCCAGAATACGGGCACCGAGGCCGCGCAATATGTCGGCAACGGCCTGGCATGCCGCAACTGCCATCTCGATGCCGGGCGAAAGCCGCTGTCCGCACCGATGTGGTCGGCCTGGGTGAGCTATCCGGAATATCGTGCGAAGAACAAGAAGATGAACTCGATGGAGGATCGCCTGAACGGCTGCTTCTCTTATTCGATGAACGGCCAGGGCAGCCCAAGCGGCGGACCGCCGCCCAAGGGTGATCCGATCTACACCGACCTTGAAGCCTATTTCCACTGGCTTGCGACCGGTGCGCCCACCGGAGCGAAGCTCGAGGGCGCCGGCTTCCTCAAGCTGAAGAAGACCGCGCTCGGCTATGACCGCCTGCGGGGCCAGGTCGTCTATCAGCAGCATTGCGCCGAATGCCATGCCGATGACGGCCAGGGCCGGACCGACCTCAACAGCCGCTCGATCTTCCCGCCTCTATGGGGCCCGCATTCCTATAATTGGGGAGCGGGCATGACCCAGGTCAACAATGCAGCCGGGTTCATTAAGGTGAACATGCCGCTGGGCGCGGGCAACACGCTCACCGACCAGCAGGCCTGGGACGTCGCCGCCTGGATCGACAGCCAGGAGCGGCCCAAGGATCCCCGGCAGAAGGGCAGTGTCGCGGACAACGCCAAGGCCTTTCACGACAAGGAGCAGAGCTTCTACGGCAAGACCGTCGACGGCCATCTGTTGGGCACGGGAACGCCGCCCGCGCACTGATGGACGCCGAACGCCGCCTTTTCGCGATCGACGGTCTGTTCTGCGGTGGTTGCGCACGCGGGCTTGAGCGTAAACTTTCGTCCGTCGATGGCGTGCTCGACGCCGGCGTGCATTTCGTCACCGCGTCCGCTCTCATCCAGTGGGATCCGTCGCGTTGCGATACCGCCACCCTTGCTCGACAGGTCGCAGCGGCGGGTTACGGGCTGCTCGAACGCAATGATCCGGCCTCGGCGCTGAAGCGATTCGATGACGAAGTGAGGCGTCTGTCACGTCGCTTGGCCATCGCGATCCTGTTCGGCATGTGGTCGATGGCTGGGGCGCTGCTTCTCTACGCGGAACCTGATCTCGATGCCGAGACTGCCTGGTGGGCGGCTCTGTTCTCCGGCCTCTTCGCGATACCCGTATTATGTTATTCAGGCGCTGGCTTCTGGCACATGGCACTCCGTTCCATTCGTCTGCGCAGTCCCGGTCTCGATCTGCTGGTGTGCATCGGTGCTGCCGGCGCAATTTTACTGTCGATTGCCTCCCTGGCGAGGGGCGGCTCGGCGATCTTCTTTGACACCGCGACCATGCTGATCACCCTGCTGCTGGTCGGCCGACTGATCGAGACGCGGGTCAGGCGCGGTGCCATTGCGGCATTGGAAGCCGTGGACGATCTCGCCACCACGAAGGCGCTGCCGGCAGGAGGTAGCGAGGCAGTCCCCTATACATCTATCGCGCCCGGTGACGCGATCTGGGTCGAAGCGGGGTCCACCGTTCCGATCGACGGCGTCGTCACCCACGGCGAAACGCTGATCGACCGCGCGA
>BACX01000799.1 GCA_000333335.1 Sphingomonas-like bacterium B12
CATGATGGTCCCGAGCATGTTCTATGCTTCGCGCCGACACGGAGCGGCAAGGGCGTCGGTCTCGTCGTCCCGTCGTTGCTTACTTGGGCCGACAGCGCCATCGTCCACGATATCAAGGGCGAGAATTGGGCGCTGACCGCGGGCTTTCGCGGCCGACACGGGCGCGTGCTGCTGTTCGATCCGACCAACCCCGCGTCATCGGCCTACAATCCGTTGCTGGAGGTGCGGCGCGGCGAATGGGAGGTTCGCGACGTGCAGAACGTCGCCGACGTGCTGGTCGACCCGGAAGGCAGCCTCGAGAAGCGCAACCACTGGGAAAAAACGAGCCACGCGCTTTTGGTGGGCGCGATTCTCCACGTCCTCTATGCCGAGAAGGACAAGACGCTCGCCGGCGTCGCCGCCTTCCTGTCCGACCCCAAGCGGCCGATCACCAGCACGTTGCGCGCGATGATGACGACGCCACATCTGGGTGAGGCGGGCGTCCACCCTGTGGTGGCCTCGGCCGCGCGCGAACTGCTCAACAAGTCGGAGAACGAGCGATCCGGCGTGCTCTCGACCGCGATGTCCTTCCTGGGCCTGTATCGCGATCCGATCGTGGCGCAGGTCACCCGTGCTTGCGATTGGCGGATCTGCGACCTCATGGACGGAGAGCTTCCCGTCACCCTCTATCTGGTGGTTCCGCCCTCGGACATCAGTCGCACCAAGCCGCTGATACGGCTGGTGCTCAACCAGATCGGACGGCGCCTCACCGAGGAGCTGACGCCCAAGCCCCGTCGGCACCGCGTGCTGCTCCTGCTCGACGAGTTCCCGGCCTTGGGCCGCCTCGATTTTTTCGAGAGCGCGCTCGCCTTCATGGCCGGGTACGGGATCAAGGCCTTCCTGATCGCGCAATCGCTCAACCAGATCGAGAAGGCCTACGGACCCAACAACGCGATTCTGGACAATTGCCACGTCCGCGTATCGTTCGCGACCAACGACGAACGGACGGCCAAACGGATTTCCGATGCGCTCGGCACGGCGACCGAGCTGCGCGCCATGAAGAATTATGCCGGGCATCGACTGTCGCCCTGGCTGGGGCATCTCATGGTCTCCCGCACCGAGACAGCACGCGCGCTCCTCACTCCCGGCGAGGTCATGCAGCTTCCGGCGACCGACGAGATTGTCATGACGGCCGGCGTGTCGCCGATCCGGGCGAGCAAGGCCCGTTACTATGCCGATCGGCGCCTGGCCGAGCGCATCCTCGACGCCCCCAAGCCCTTCAGCCTGCAACAAGACCAGAGGCCAAAGGACGATTGGACACGTTTGGCGCCAATCCGACCGGCACCCGAACCGACCCAGCCAGCACTACCTCTCGATGGGGAGGCCGGCGATGCCGACAATGCCGGCATCAGGCGGGAGCCGGAATTGCCCGAGCATGAAGAGATCGTGACGAGCAGCGTGCCGCTCCGCCACGAGTTCGACTTCGAGGAGGCGGATGCAGCCGACGATGGCGCTCGCAATCTCCGCTTGCGCGATCGCATGGCGTCTCCGGCCCGACAAGCCTCGCTGGACCCCGAAGATGGGATCGCATTGTGAGCGCGCAGCGGATCAAACAGACATTTCGCCTCCCGCCCGAATTGGCGAGCGACCTGGCCCGGCAAGCACGAGCGCGCCGCGTCTCGCAGACCGCGATCGTCGAGGCAGCCTTGTCCTCCTTCCTGTCGCCGGACGGGGCCGATCGGCTCGAAGCGGCGATCAGTCGCCGCCTCGATCGCACGAGCCGGCAGGTCGACCGGCTCGAATGGAATGTCGGCCTTTCCAATGAGACGCTCGCACTCTTCATCCGGTTCTGGCTGACCGCCAATCCGCCCATGCCCGAGGACGCGCGCGCGGCAGCGCAGGCGATGGGAAAAGAGCGCTGGGAGCGGTTCGTGGAATCTCTTGCGCGGCGGATGGAGACGGGTCCACGGCTGCTCGACGAGATCAGCCGCGACATCGCCCCGACTGCTACCAAATCGGAGCTAAACGATTGATGATGTTGTAAGTTGACGTGACCCATCGTGGATCATTTGAGACACAATGCATGGTGCGCAGCCGCTACGCCGCACCTAACTTAAGTGAAGAGAAGGCGTCGGACTGTCCAGGCCCGGCGTCCCGGAGAGATACGTCCGAGTAGGTCTCGCGCAGGAAACGACTGCGCCCGCTTCCGCCTCCCTCGTTGCTCATTCGGCCTGTCAGAGTCGCTTTTGCGTCGAGGAGTGGACATGGATTGTGCAGTCACCGGAGGCCCGTTCGATGCCTCCAATCGTCGTCCCCCGTTCGGCGCGCTGAACCGCTCGACCATCGAAGGCATCGAGCTGAAGCACCTCCGCTATGCCCTCCTGGCGGCCGAGCTGCGCAGCTTCGCAAAGGCCGCGGCGGCGCTCCGCGTGAAACAGGCCACGATCAGCGGACACATCGCCTATCTCGAACGGCGCTTCGAGGCTGTGCTGTTCAACCGCTCGACGCGCGGCGTGGTGCCGACCGAGGCCGGGCTGGTCTTCCTCGACTCCGCGCGGCGGGTCTTGTCCGAGATGGAGGGGCTGCACGAGAAGACGCGCGCCGTCGGCCACGGCACCGCCGGCACGGTCGGGATCGGCTTCATCACGTCGATCACCGCAGGCAACCTGCGATCTTCCCTGATCGCGTTCGGCGACGGTCAGCCGGACGTCCGGCTCCGCTGCGTGGAGGACGAACGCCAGCACCTTCTTTCCAAGCTCGACGCCGGTAGCCTCGACCTGCTCATCATCAGCGGCACCGCGGCCCATCCGGACACCCAGCGGCTCAGCCTCTGGAGCGAGCGGATGTTCGTCGCGCTGCATGTCGACAATCCGCTCGCGGGGCGGGAGCAAATCTACTGGTCGGATTTGCAGAACGAAACATTCGTCGCGCCGAAGACCACGGCGGACGACATTCAGGCGATGGTGCAGACCCGATTGGCGAGACCCGGCCACCCACCTATCGTCGAAGTGACAGACCTGAGCCGGGAAACGATCCTCGGCGTCGTTAGCGCCGGGCATGGCATCACGATCATCAGCGCCGGATCGACCGGCCTTCGCGTCGATAACGTGGTCTATCGCGAGCTGTTCGACTCAACCGGGCCTCACGTCCTCAATTTCTCGGCCTATTGGCGCGAGGACAATCGCAACCCCGCGCTCCAGACGTTCATCGCCTTTCTGCGGGATCGCTACTCGCTGGCGTGTCCTTCCCGCTAATCAGCTTGCACGGGGAGGGCTAGATCGACCAGACATGGCCGTTCCAGGCTTCGCGCCGTAAACCCAAAAGCAGACGTTGAGAGCCGTGGGCGAAACCGTAGCAGCGACGAGGACGGGCGAGATGGGCGTTCGAAAGCTGAACCGGTTGGAAAAGCTCCGGTCGCGGCTGAGGATCCCGCCTCCGCCTGAACCGAAGTCGCCGACCCTGAAACCAGCCAAGATCTCCGCCACGGACGTAAAGACGCGAAACCGTCCTCGGCTAAGTGTCAAATGGTGACGGGCGAGCGCATCACGCTGCCATCTGATTCCATCGCAGCACGGCGCGCCTCGCTGGCGACGGCTTGATAGGTGAGCTCGACACTTTCGGAAACCGCCTCCCACGAATAGCCATCACTTGCTTGTGCGGCCTCCCGCCCCGCCTTTTGGCGAAGCTGCGCATGAGCGGAACGATGCTGGCCAGATAGGATGCGATGTCACGCGCCGGGCAGAGCCATCCGTTGCGACCGTGCTCGATGAGTGCGCGGGCGCTTGGTGCATCGGCGCTGACGACCGGCACTCCCGACGCCATCGCCTCCAGCACGACATTGCCGAATGTCTCGGTCGTGCTGGGCGTCAGCATGATGTCTGCGCTCGCCACGGCGCGGGCAAGCTCGGCATCCTGCAGATGGCCAGTCGCGACGACCCCGTTTAGAGGCGCAAAGGTGTTCAATGCCGGTCCGGCACCGACCACCAGGGGGCGAACCTTCAAGCCGGCAGACTGGAGAGCAGCGACAACGTCGACATAGGCGCTGACTCCCTTTTCGAGCACCAGACGCCCGAAAAACAGAATGGCCGTTTCCTCGTCGCTGATTCCCTGCGCACGCCGCCACGCCATGTCGCGCTGACCCGGATGGAAGATGGTGCGGTCGACACCCCGGCTCCAGATGCTGACCTGATCGTCCCCGCGCATGCGGCGCATGTCGTCCGCGAGCGATGCCGTCGGTGTCAGCACATGGCTGCTTCGCCGATAGAAGCGGCGCAGATGCGCTTCGACGAGCGGCCGCGCCCAGCCCATCCGGTAATAATCGAGATAGGTCTCGAACAGCGTATGCTGGCTCGCGACGACCGGTATGCCGCGCTTGATCGCGAAGCTTTGTGCGCGGGTGCAGAGTATGTCGGGCGTGGCGACATGGATCAGGTCCGGGTCGAAATGGTCGAGATCTCGCCGGATAGCGCGCGGCAGGCCAAGCGCGAGCTGGAACTCGCCCCGCACCGGAAGCCTGACGGACGGCACGGGAACAACTGTGCCCGCCGGCTCGAAAGCCGGTGTCGCCGTCACTGGCGAGTAGACGCGCACAGTGTGACCGGAGCGTCTCTCCAAATGATCAACTAGCCGGTTCAGCGCCTGATTGGCGCCTTCGCGTAGATAATTGTAATTCCCCGAGAACAGCGCGATCCGCATCACAGGCGCCGGAAATTGAGGATGGCGTTCAGCAAGAACACGGCGAGCCCGGCGAACACGGACACCAGCACCCGCGCCACTATGTAATTGATCGGCGTGTATCGCAGGAACGCGGCGTAGAGCGTTACCGTGATCGCCAGGCCCAGCGCCGCATTGATCAGGAAATAGGCATAGCCGGAGGTGACACCGCGCTCGGTGCCGCGAAAGATCCAGGTCCGGCCAAGCGCATAGTGAATGCTGTTCGCCGCCACGAAGCCGATCGCCGCAGCCACCACCTTGTCCCAACCGAGGCGGACCAACGCCCAGAGCAGGACGAGATCGAACAGGAACGTCATGCAACTGACGACGGTATTGCGCGCGAGCATGGCTCCCGCACGGCGCGACAGGATGCGTTTCTTGAGGGATCGAGGTGGCAAATCCTGCTCTTGCCCACGCGCGAACGTGATTGGGTCAGCCTGCTCGTTCACGACAGCGAGATCAGGGCCGCGCGCGCGATAGCCGGCGCCGCTCCATCTTCCTGCGCGTCGCACCAATCCCGTCGCCGCTTCAGACGCGGCGAGAGGAAGAGGATCGGCAGCTTGAGGAGCAGGAGTTCGGAGTGGATGAAGCCGTCGATCCGACGCTCCCACCAGGATGAGCGCCGGGCACCACGCAGGCTCAACCACCGTTCGTATGGCGCCCAATGGCTCGGTTCGTCGCGCTTGATGATCTGGAAGATCTTCACCAGCGTCGGATCGGTCCGCACGATGGGGTGGCGCAGCAGGGTCTCGACCTGGCGATAGCCGCGTCTTTCGGTCAGCGCGATCACCCGGCACAGTCGCTCGAACAGATCGTCCCGCGCGACGAGCGCGTCATTGTCGAGGCCGTCGATCGAAGAGCGAAACATGATCTCGACGAAGCGGTCAATATGGCCGCAGGTGCGATCGACCGCAAACGGCATCAGCCCCTGCAACTGAAACCAGCGACGGAACATGACATAGTGTTTGCGCTCGTCGGCGCGATGCTTCTCGATCGCGGCGAGAAACCCGGCGTCATCGGGCGCGCGCCTTCTGATCGCCTCAATCACCCGATCGATCGCCGTGTAACCGCGATGCTCATTGTAGATGTAGATCGAGCCGAGAAGCTCAAGATATCGGCGGCGAAACCATAGGATCATGCGGTCGGGGTCTCGGAGCCTGGGGACTATCGACAATGACGGCGCAGCGCCGTTGTTCCCGCAAGACATTGCATGCCAGCGTTTTTCCGGGCGACCATCGGGCAAGCGCTTGACCGGAACATGTGAGGGGGACCGCCGTCTCGTGCGTAATAGCCTGAGACAGGCTCGCTACCCTCAACTGGTTCGGAAGGTTGTTCACCCATGCTGGCATCCGTCATCGAAGCGCTCCGCATGGCGGGCATCATGGGCTGGGACATATTGTGGGCGCTGATCCTGGGGTTCCTCATATCGGGTGCGATCCAGGCCGTCGTCAGCCACAAGGAAATGGGAAAACTGCTTCCTGATGACCGCCCGCGTTCAATCCTGAAGGCGACCTTGCTCGGGGCGGCCTCGTCATCCTGCTCCTATGCCGCCGTCGCGATCGCGCGCTCGATGTTCCGCAAGGGCGGCAACTTCACCGCCGCCATGACCTTTGAGTTCGCGTCCACCAATCTTGTGCTCGAACTGGGCCTGATCCTCGCGATCCTGCTGGGATGGCGGTTCGCCGCCGCGACCTGGGCGGGCGGCATCGTGATGATCGTCATCATGGTGATGCTCATGCGGCTTCTCCTCCGCCAGAAAGCCGTCGATGCGGCGCGCCGGCAGGCGGACAAGGGCGTCGCCGGACGGATGGAAGGCCATGCCGGAATGGACATGGCGGCGACCGAGGGCACGCTGCGACAGCGGCTGTTCTCGGCGAAGGGGATTACCGCCACCGCCCATTATTTCTGGATGGATTGGGCGTCCCTGTGGTTCGATATCGCGCTCGGCCTGCTGATCGCCGGCGCCGTCGCCGCCTGGGTGCCGCGAGACGTCTGGGCCGGACTTTTCCTCGCGCACGACCCGGCGCTGGCGAAGGTGATAGGCCCGTTGCTCGGCCCGATCATCGCGATGCTGACATTCGTCTGCTCGGTGGGCAACGTGCCCCTCGCGGCGGTTCTGTGGAATGGCGGCGCCAGCTTCGGCGGTGTCGTGGCCTTCATCTTTGGCGATCTGATCGTGCTGCCGATCCTCGACATCTACCGGCGCTATTACGGGGTCAAGATGGCGGCGGTGTTGGGCCTCATCTTCTACGCCGCGATGGCGGGTGCGGCCTATGTGATCGAGCTGGTTTTCGGCGCGGCGGGACTCATTCCGACCGATCGGAACGTCCAGATCATGACCGAGACGATCAGCTGGAACTACACGACCTGGCTCAACATCGCGGGGCTGCTTGTGTCTGCGCTGCTGTTCTGGCGTTTCCTGCGGACGGGCGGCCCGGACATGCTGCGCATGATGAACGGGAAAGATGATGACGGAGGTCACCACCACCATCATCATCATCACGGTTGAGTTTAACCGCCGGCGGGCGGCGACAGGGTGCCGAACCAAGCGACCAGCCCGAGGATCAGCACCATCATCGCCGTTTCGGTCAGCAGGCTGACGCGCAGCCGGGCGAGCGACCGCACGGGGCTGCCTGCCTCCGCCAGCACCCGCCCCAGGGCCGGCGTCAGACGATACCGGTTGGAGGCTGCGAGCAAGAGCATGGCGCCGAAGGCAATGAGCTTCAGAAGCAGCAGTTGACCATAAGGGTCGCCCGCCAGGCCGCCGATATGACCGACGCCGATCAGGAACCAGGCGTTGACGAGGCCAGTCGCGATGAGTGTCACCACGATCATCGTGCCGAGACCGGCAAAATCCGCGAGAGCCTGTTCGCACAGAGCGGCATGGTTATCGCCTGCGCGGGACGGTGGGCTCAACAGCAGCCAGCTCAAGCCGACCAGCGCCCCGGCCCAGATTCCGGCCGCCCAGAGATGTACGAGGTCGGCGACGAGATGCACCCATCCTACCGCGCCCTCGTCGGCGGCACCGTGCCCGAACCACGCCATGGTCGCCAGCGCGGTCCCGCCGCTCGCGACAGCGAGTATGCGGGAAAGGTTGGGAACGCGCTTCGCGAGGGCCGACGCAATCAGGGCGACGAGAAGCGCCCCGACCCGGATCTTCCAGGCAAGAGCCATCGCGCCGCTCTGTAGAAGCATGGCGATCGTCGCGCGATCGACCGCCGTGAGCGCGCTCCCGGACATGGAGGCCGCGAGCGCGACGAGCTGGAAGGCCGACAGGGCGATGGCCACCAGCGCCGCAAAGCCGACGATCCGCGCCACCGGTACGGCCGATCGTCGTCGGGCGTCTTGCCAGGTCCACAGGCTGAAGCCGGGCAGGCCGAATACCACCGCGAGCGTGAGGTAGAGGCCCAGCCGTGCGGCCACGACCGCCATGTCCGTCATGCCCTAGCGTACCGAGAAGCCGTAGACGGCCTGGACGCGGTGGGTGTCGGTGGAGACGACATGGTAGCGGACCTCATAGGATCCGGGCGCAAGCGGCTTGGCCGGCGTTCCGATCAGGGTCAGGCCATCCGGCGATACCGCGCTCTGGAGCGCGACCTTCATCGGCTGGGCCATCTTCATGCCCGGCATGGCCGTCATCACGAGATCGACGCCGGAGAAAGCCGGCATCAGCTTCTCCGAGAAATGCAGTTCGACGCGCCCGACCTTGCTGACCGTCGATTGCGCGGCGGGCGTCGTCGAGAGCAGCTTGGGGTGCGCCTGCGCGGCTGTGGCAAGGATAAGCGCGGCGAGGCATGTTGCGGCAATTCTGCGAACCATCATTATCTCCTCCGGTCGGCCGGTGCCGACTTGAAGAGTTACGCAGCCAAGCGCCGCAGCCCTGCAAATTTCTACGCGAGGGGCAAACCACCGGCGTGCGTAATTGAGGCATAAGGCATAGAGGCACGGATGACCGACGATCTTGACGACATGCTGGAGCGGCTGGCTCGATCCTCGACACATCCCGGTCTCGAGGCGCTCGACCAAACCGTGTTCGCCCGCATCGATGCCGCGCGTGTCGCGCGCAGGGCCGGCGGCATGCTGGCGCTGGCCTCTGCTGCGGCCGCGCTGCTGATGGGCGTCGCCGGTGCGACGCTGCCAGCGGCTGCCGCGCAGGCCGCGCCGTCGCTATCCCCCTTTGGGCCGACCGACCCGCTGGCGCCATCCACATTGCTGGGCAGCGACCATTGACCGGGATGCGTCAGATCCTTCTAACCGCGCTGATCGCGTTCGTCGCCGCGATCGCCGGTGTGCTGATCGGTCGCGCGCTGATCCCGCCGAGACCAACTCCGAGCGCGGAGCTTCACACCCTGCTCCACCATCATCTCGATCTCGATGCGACCCAGCAGGCCAAGCTGGACGGGCTCGAAGCAAATTTCACGGCGAGGAGGGCCGCACTCGAAGCGGAACTCCGCGCCGACAATGTGAGGCTGGCGGCAGCCATCGAGGCCGAGCATGGCGACGGGCCGCAGGTCACTGCCGCCGTCGATCGGTCGCATCAGGCGATGGGGCAGCTCCAGAAAGCCACGCTCTCCCATATCTTCGCGATGCGCCAGATCCTCCGGCCCGATCAGGCGGCCAAGTTCGACGCGGCGGTGACCCATGCGCTGACCGCCGACGCGCGGTGACGCCCGCATCAGGCGACCTTGATGACGCCGCCCTCGCAGCGCTGACGCTGTCCGGCCGACAGGATGCGTTCGCCCGGATCATGCAGCGGCATCGGGATCCGATCTTCCGATTGATACGCGGTCATGTCGGCGATGCCGACGAAGCACTCGATCTCACACAGGAGACGTTCGTGGCGGCTTATGGAGCGCTGGATCGCTTCGATGCCGTGCGTCCGATGCGCGCCTGGCTCGCGCGGATCGCGCTCAACAAATGCCGTGATTGGGCGCGTCGTCGCACGGTCCGACGGCTTTTCCGGCAGGCCGAGCCACTCGATGTCGGCGCGATCCAGGTCGCGGACGACGCGCCGGGTCCGTGGGCTGTCGCTCAGGGCCGGGATGATTTGCGAGCCCTCGCCAAGGCAATCGCCACTTTGCCGGCCTCGATGAAGGAGCCGCTGCTCCTTCAGGTGTTCGAGGAGCTGCCACAGGCCGAGATCGGCCGGACGCTCGGGATCAGCGAGAAGGCTGTCGAGACGCGTATCAGGCGGGCGCGCCTCATGCTCGCCGAGCGGCTGCGGGCGGGAGCCAGAAAAATATAAGATCGTCCGAGGGGTAGAGCGCGTGGCCGCGTATTCCAGCATGAGAAGCGGACAACAGGGTCATTAGATGGACAACATGCTGGATCGCCGCCAGTTGCTGCGCGGCGCAACCTGGCTCGGTGGGGCTGCCGGCCTCGCGGCGTGGATGCCGGCCTGGGCGCAACCCGTATCGGCGGGGATCACGACGCCGCTGCCGACCGTCACGGGCGACGACATCACGCTCAGGATCGCGCGCCAGACGATGATGATCGACGGCAGGCCCAGCCATGCCATCGGGATCAACGGCACCATCCCGGCGCCGCTCATCCGTCTGCGCGAAGGCCAGAAGGTCCGCCTCAAGGTCATCAACGATCTCGATGTCGACAGCTCGGTCCACTGGCATGGGCTGCTCGTACCGGCGCAGTTCGATGGCGTGCCGGGTATCTCCTTCCCCGGTATCAAACCGCGCTCGACCTTCCTCTACGAATTCCCGATCCGGCAGTCGGGCACCTACTGGTATCACAGCCATTCGGGCTTCCAGGAGCAGCTCGGCCATTACGGCCCGATCGTGATCGATCCGGCCGGCCCCGATCCTGTGCAGTCGGATCGCGAGCATGTCGTTGTCCTGTCGGATCACAGCCAGGAAAGCCCCGAGCTGATCTTCCACCGGATCAAGGCTGATCCCGGCTATTACAACCGCCAGCAACAGACGCTTTCCGGTCTGCTCGCGGGCAAGGACCAGCCGCTGAAGGGTCGCCTGTCCTGGGGCGAGATGCGGATGGACCCCACCGACATCGCCGACGGCACCGGCCAGACCTACTCCTATCTCGTCAACGGCCATGGCCCGCGCGACAATTGGACGGCTTTGTTCACCCCCGGCGAGCGGGTGCGCCTCCGGATCATTAACGCCTCGTCGATGACGACCTTCAACGTCCGCATCCCCGGCCTAGCGATGACGGTCGTGCAGGCGGACGGCCAGAATGTCCGACCTGTCGAGACCGACGAGTTCCAGATCGGCGTCGCCGAGACCTTCGACGTGCTCGTCACCCCGCCCGACGATCGCGTCTACACGCTGGTCGGCGAGAGCGTCGATCGGTCCGGTCTTGCGCGTGCGACACTGGCGCCTCGTGCCGGCATGGTGGCGCCGGTCCCGCCACTGCGCCCGCGCCCGCTCGCCACCATGAAGGACATGGGCATGGGGGACATGGCAATGTCGGGCGGCATGAAGATGCCTGCCGGCGTCGATCCCAGCGCCGAGCAGAATGCGTCAGCGAGGATCACCGACCCGGCGTTGGCGACGAGGCCCGCTCCGACCTTGCCTTCGGCACAGCAAGCACCGGCAAAGATGGCGATGGCGCAAATGGACCATGGATCGATGCAGGGCATGGATCACGGCGCGATGGGCGCCATGCCCGGCATGCGGCACGATGGCATGACCGGCATGGACTCGGGCGCCATGGGCTCGATGAAGATGCGGGACTTCGGCAAGGCGCCCGAAGTAAAGCGCGGTGCGGGTGTGCAGGGCATTGCGCCCATGCCGGTCGATCGGACGGGCGAGCCCGGACAGGGGCTGGCAGATGTCGGCCACCGGGTGCTGGTCTATCGCGATCTCGCGGCGCTCGAGCGAAACCCGGATGTCCGCGCGCCGTCGCGCAGCCTCGACATCCACCTTACCGGCAACATGGAGCGCTTCATGTGGTCCTTCGACGGCGTGAAGATGTCGGACACGATGGAGCCGATCCCCTTCACCGAAGGCGAGCGCGTCCGCGTGGCGCTCATCAACGACACGATGATGGGGCATCCCATCCACCTGCACGGCCATTTCTTCGAGCTGGTCACAGGGCACGGGGATCATGGTCCGCGCAAACACACCGTGCTCGTCCAGCCGGGCGGCAAGGTAACGTTCGACCTCACCGCCGACGCGGTCGGCGACTGGGCCTTCCACTGCCATCTCCTCTACCACATGGCGGCGGGCATGATGCGCGTTGTCAGCGTGCGTCCGAAGGGAGACGCGGCATGAAGCGTCTTGTGCCGGTCGCAGCGACCGCGCTCTGCCTGGTCGCGGGCCCGGTCTTCGCGCAGTCGATGCAGGGGATGGACATGAAAGGGATGGCCATGCCCGGCATGACGATGCCGCCCCACAAGGCCAAGCCGCCAGCGAAGAAGCGGTCCGTAAAGGCGGCCCCGAAGAGCAAGGCACCCAGTTCGGCGGGTGCCATGCCCGGGATGGCTATGTCGCCCGCCGGGCAGTCCACTGCACCGGCGCCCTACCACACCAGCATGCCGGGCATGGATCATGGCGATATGCCCGGCATGGAGATGTCGCACCCCATGGCCATGGCCGGACCGTCGGGCACGGACCTTCCTGCAGGAAAACGGGCCGCACCGCCTCTGCCCACCGGCCATTATGCCGACCGCTTCTTCCCTTCGCAGGAGATGGACCGCTCGCGCATGGCGATGATGCGCGAGGATGGCGGCCAGACCAACCAACAGGTTTTGTTCAATCTGGCCGAGATCCAGGCCCATCAGGGACACAATGGCTATCGCTGGGATGGCGAGGCCTTCATCGGCGGCGACATCAACCGGCTGTGGATCAAGAGCGAGGGTGACGGCACCCTCCATGAGGGCGTCGGCAGCGCCGAGGTGCAGGCGCTCTTCAGCCATGCGATCGGCCCCTATTACAATCTTCAGGCGGGCGTCCGGCAGGACATCCGACCGACGCCGAGCCGCACCTATGCGACCATCGGGTTCGAGGGCCTGTCCCCCTACGAGTTCGAGACCGAGGGCGCGCTGTTTTTGTCGAACGAGGGCGATCTGCTGGGACGGCTGGAAGCCTGGCACGACGCGCGGCTCACCCAACGACTGGTGCTTCAGCCACGCGCCGAACTCAATTTCTCGGCGCAGGACGTGCCGGAGGATCGCTATGGCGCCGGGCTCGTGAATGCCGAGCTTGGCCTCCGCCTGCGCTACGAGATCAGACGCGAGTTCGCGCCCTATGTCGGCGTGTCGTGGGATCGCAAGACCGGCAGAAGCGCCGACTATGCCCGCGCCGATGGCCAGCGTGCCGGCCAGACGAGCTTCGTGATGGGCGTGCGGACGTGGTTTTGACCCACCCTGATCTGCGCGCACAGAACACGTGATCAGGGCGAACGACTAGCCTCTCCCTCAGCCGGTCCCGCCGGATTTGTCCTCGGTCATGGGTTCGCCGGGAGACTTCGAGGCGCCGTTCGACTGTCCCACCTTCTGGCTCGGCATCGCGGTCAGATAGGCGATGATATCGGCGACGGCGCTTGCGGGCACCGGAGCATGATAGGTATCCCGCATCTTGGCGACCGTCGCCTTCCACTGGTCTTCGGACAGAACCGGCTGCGTCAGCGCCATGCTCGCGGAATGGCAGGACGTGCAGTTGGCGTTGATCACGTCGGCGTGCGGGCCATCGGGATAGGTTGCATCTTCATCCGGTAGATCGACCGACTGGGAGACGAGCGTGAATCCGCCCGCCGAAGCGCTGGAAGGCGCTGGAGGCGGTGACCGGGATTCGATCGGCGTGGGCGGCGGCCGATCGTGAGGCGCGCCGATCGCGATCAAGGCAATGGCGGTAAACCCGACAGCGCCGAACGCAAGCGTTCCAATCGAAGGCGCTTTCATATCACGCTCCCCCCGCCGTGACGATGTTGGTGACTTCGACATTCGCACGCATGAAGCCGCCCGGGTTCCAGATCGGTCGAAGCGGCTGGGCCACCCCTACGCTGTTCCAGCACCGGGTCATGATCGGCACGGGGCCGGGTCGGGCGAGCGGCATGACCGCATCCCAACGCCGGAAACTGTATCGGCCATGATCTGGTCCTAGAGTTGCGATTCGCCAGCTCTTGCCGCCGTCGATCGACACGTCGACCTTGGCGACGCCCTGGTCTCCGCCCATCGCGATGCCTCCGATCGGGATCGTCGGCGCGAAGCCGACCCGGTCGCCTTCGCCGAAGCTTGTCACCCAGCTGCGCGGGACCATCCGGTTGATCGGAACCGTAGGGTAGTCCTTGGCGCCGGGCTGGACATTGGCGCCGGGCGTTGCCGGGATCTTGTAGGCCTTGGCCATCCAGTAGAAGTCATCAGGCGCATCGAGCACCTCGATCGAATTCAGCATCTTGACCCAGTAGGTCGAATACCAGCCCGGCACGATCAGGCGGCAGGGAAAGCCGTTCAGCAACGGCAGCTGCTCCCCGTTCATTCCGAACGCGACCATCACCTCGCCGTCGCGGGCGTGGTCGATGTCGAGCGACTTGAAGAAATCGGGCGCGGTCGGGACGACCGGCTGATCGAGACCGCCGAAGCGCACCTGCACCGCGCCCGGACGAACGCCGGCGAGATCGAGAATATCGCGCAGGCGTACGCCAAGCCAACGCGCATTGCCCATCGCACCATTGCCCCATTGCGCGCCGGCCACGCGCGGCTGAAACAGGCCGCGGCTGTTGCCCGAGCATTGGTTGACCGCAGCATATTCGATGCGGGGCAATCGCAGAAGCTGCGCGAGGCTGATCGACAGCGGTCGATTGACGTGGCCGACGACGGTCAGGCGAAAGGCCTCGACATCGACCGAGGTCGGGATGTCCGCCCAGTGCCAGCGCACGAAGAACTGATCGTTGGGCGTGAAGACATCGCGATCGAACACGCTCATTGGCGTTTCAAGCAGAGGTGGTCGCACCCGCTGTAGGATCATGCTGCCCTTGCCGGGGAAGGCGTCGGTCATCGTTCGCGATGCATTCCCGCCGGGCAGATGGAGGTCGACAAGGGTCTGCGCGATGGCCGGGCCGGAAAACAGTCCGGCGGCGCCCATCGCGAGAAACTGCCGGCGGTTCGCTCTAGCGAGCGTGGCTCGGTCGTCTTGCATGTCGCGACCTCCTCAGCTTCCCAACGATTCCCGTTCGGCCGTCGCCCCGGTGATCTGGGCGCCGCTCACGGGCATGGTGACAGTCCAGACGAGATCGTGGGGCATCTCTTCGACAGCCTCGAAGGCGGTATATTGGCAGACAAGCGAATCGGAATGGGGACGGCAGCGCGCTCCGGCGTCGCGCATTGCTCGGGCCGCCTCGCTCACACTCGTCCCGGCCGGCACCAATCCGGTGATCTCACGCTTGCCAATCCGCTCTGCATCGCCAGCGTCGTAACGGTACTCGAGGTCCCTGAACGAGAATGATCGTGCGGCGTGTCCCGAAACCGGGCTCGTGGAAACCGCCAAAGCGATCGCGCAGCCAGCTATGATGATCTTCATCTTGAGTTCCTTTCAGAAGTTGAAGATGCGGATCTCGATCAATCTGGTCCAACGATGTTATCGTATGATTTCAATCCCCAATCCAGATTGGATCATGCGCCTGCTAAGTGTCTTGCAGGAACGAGGCTCGGGTCCTCAGATTGACAGGGCAGAGCCGTTCGAACATGGAGCGGCAACGGCAATGGATTTCTGCCGGGTCCCGGGAGCCTGTCTTCCGCGCCGAACCGCTCCTCGGGGCTGATGATTCCTACCTGCTGCGGTCACGCAACAAGGGGGAATCGTGCGCGCTTCGTTTGCCAATCTTGTCCAATCGCTGAACCTGACGTCGCACGCGGTGGCCCAGCGCGGCCATGCTGCCTCGGTGCTGCGCTGGACGCTGCTGCTCGTGCCGATGGCAATCGCGGTCGGCACACTGTGCGCCGCCTTCCTGTGGAGTCTCGACGTCGCGACGCGCGCCCGATCGGTCGTCTCCTATAGGATTTGCGAAGCCGCATGCCGAAGGCCGGCGCGCAATGGGGTCATCGCAGTCTCATCGGCCTTCGCCGAATGGACGACATAGGCCGAATAGGAGAATTCGGGCGCTTCGGACACCTGAACAAGCCGGCCATCATCGAGGTAGGGCTTGACGAAGCCTCGCCTAAAATAGCCGCTTCCGCCCATCGCGAGGATATAATCCAGCGCGAGGGGCCCGTGGCTGACCGATATGACCGGGTTGGCCTCGTCGGGAAGGGCGGCAAAGTATCGCTCGGCGAATTCCGGCCCCCAATCAATCCAGACCTGACTTGCCGGATGGGCGGCTGGGGCAGGCGACACCGTTCGCACGAGGACCAGCTTCTCTTCGAAGAGAAGCTCTGCTGCGATCCCGACGCGGCGAGGAGCGGCGTAGAGCACCGCTGCATCGAGCGACCCGTTCTGGACCTGCTCCATCAGTTCGTCGGCGCCCGCGATCTGGACGTGCAACGCGTAATGCGGACATTCGCGACGCATCCAGGACATCCAGGCGGTGATGAGCGGGTTCCACAGGCTGAGTTGGGCGCCCAGCATGATCATCATGTCCTTGCCGTCGGGAAGCGCCACAACGCGCCGCGCACGGTCCCAGGATTGCACCATGGTCGTCGCGAAGCGGAGAAAGCGCTCGCCCTCGGGCGTGAGGCGTGCACCGGCCTTGTTGCGGTGGAACAGGGTCCGCCCGAGTTGCTCCTCGAGCACGCGGATGCGGGCACTGACGGCGGTCTGCGTGAGATTCAGGCTGGCGGCCGCGCTTACGAAATTCCCGGTCCTGACGATCTCAAGGAACGTGCGCGCCGCAGCGATGTCCATCTTCAAACCTTTTGTAGTGAAGGTGCAATAATATGCATTTGCTTGCAGTGAATGGCCAGCCGACAAACAGGAGAGAGCCGCAGGTGGGACCGGAGCGGCAAAGTCGAGGTCATCCCGCGATGCCGCCACGTTATCCTTTCGTGAAGGGCGCGTTGCTCACGTTGGCGGTGTCGGCGGGCTGGCTCGTTCTCTACATCGTCAACGAAACCCGGCGCGTCACGTCGACAGGAGTTTTCCTAGCCATGCTCGTTGGCGCTCCCGTTGCGGTCTGGTATTTGCGGGCCTACGCGGATCGCCGTTCGTCCTGATTGCCGGAGGGCATGGCTGTGAGCGATGAGCTTTCTTCGCCCGTTTGCTACGCAGGCCATGCCGACGATCGGTACATGGGATATGCGGCGCGCGACGAGGTGGTCGATGCGCTCAACCGCTTGATCGAAGCCGAGCGTGCCGGTTCCCGCATAGCGTCTGCCTGGCGCAAGGATCCGGCTTTCGGCGATGGCGCAGCGTTTCTATCGATGTTGAGGCTAGAGGAAGCGCAATGGTGCGCGATGCTGATCGGGCATGTGAGGCGACTCGGTGGAACTCCTTCTTCGAAGGCCGGACGCTTCCTTGCCAAGGCGATGGCGATGGAAGGCGTGTCGCAACGCCTCGCATATCTGAACAGGGGCCAGGCATGGATCGTGCGAACCCTCGATGAACTGACCCCGCGCATCCGCGATGCGTGCCTCCATGCCGATCTCAAGCGCATGCGCGATGGGCATCTCGTCAATATCGCGTCTGCTGATGTCCTGATCGCCCGTCAGGACCAGCCGCCGCCCAGCGCCTGAAAGACAGTGATCTGATCCGCGTTGACGTCGGCCTCGGCCGAGGCCGTCGCGGCGACGGTGGCTATCCAGCTGCGCTCGGCGTCGAGCGCCACGAGGCCTCCGACGCGGCCACCTTTGCGAAGCTCGCGGGTGCGGGCCAGCACCACGGCGGCCTGCTCCTCGGACTGACGAAGCCGTTCCAGCCGGTCGAGCGCCGCCGCATAGGTGTCGAGCGACGTTTCGGTTTCGCGCAGCGCGGCGAGCACGGTGCCGTCGAAGCTGGCGAGGCTGGCCTTGGCGCCGGCTTGCGAGGCGGCGATCCTGTCGCGCACGGCGCTGCGATGCAGGTCCCAGCTGATCGCAGGGCCGACACCGAAGCGGTTGGTGAGCGCGGACAGGGCATCGACGGCAGCGCCGGTGGATCCCAAAGTCGCGCCGAGCCGGATATCGGGGTAGAGAGCGGCGGTGGCGACCCCGATCCGCGCCGTTGCCGCCGCAAGTCGGCGCTCGGCGGCGCGGACATCGGGTCGCCGTTTGAGCAGCGCTTCTCCGTCTCCGGTCGGGATCGGATTCTTCAGCTGCAGCGGCGCTACGCAGCTCAGCCACGCTGGATCGTAGTTACGGGGCGGCAGGCCCATCAACGTCGCCAGCCGAAACGCCGCATTGCGCTGCCGCGCGGCGAGCGGCGTCAGCTGCGCCAGGCTGTTTTCGATTGCACCCTGCTGGCGCTGTTGCTCGAATTGCGGAGCCCGCCCGTTGCGGACCAGCGTCCGCGTCAGGGTGAGCCCCTGCTGCTGGACGGCGATAGACCGGCGCAGAACGTCGAGCTGCCGCCCGCCGTTGCAGATGTCGGCATAAGCGCGCGTCGTCTCGGCGGCGACCGAGACCCGCGCGAGGTCGCGGGCGGCGACCACCGCCTCCTGGTCGGCGGATGCGGCTTCGATGCCGCGCCGGATGCCGCCGAACAGATCGAGGTCGTAGCTGATCCCGACGCCGCCGTTGTAGGTGTAGCGCTCCGGCGGCTGGACGTGCTGGAGCGCGGCCTCGGCGGATTGCTGGACATAATTGACCTCGACGTCGGCCAGCCCGCTGAACCGACCGGACTGCGTCTCGGCGAGAAGGGCGCTGCTGCGCTCGAGATTGGCCTCGGCCACGCGCAGATCGGTGTTCCTGGCCAGTGCCTGCTCGACGAGCCCATCGAGGCGCGGATCGTCGTAGAGCCGCCACCAATGATCCGGGAGCGGCTCGGCCGTAACTGCGTCACCGCGGACAGAACCGCGCCCTGCGCGGCGGGCGCGTTGACGATGCGGCTTCGGGTACCCGGTAATTCGGGCCCACGGCGGCGCAACCCGCCGTTACGAGGGCGATGGCCAGTGCCAGCGGGTGTCGTATCCTCACCACGGCAGACTCCGGCGGACGGTCGCGTCGCCCGGCCTGCCATGGATCTCGACCGATGCGGTTTGGCCGGGGATCAGGCGGACGCCCGGCGGGATGCGATTGATGACGATACGCACCGGGATGCGCTGGGCGAGGCGAACCCAGGTGAAGGAGGGATTGACGTTGGCGAGCTGCGCGTCGGTCCCCTGGCGCTCGCGATCCTCGACACCGCCGGCGATGCTCTCGACATGGCCGCGTATCTCGTTGGCGACGCCCATCAGGTAGATGCTCGCGGGATCTCCGACATGGATGGCGGGGAGCTTGGTCTCCTCGAAATAGCCTTCGACGCGCAGCGAGCGATCGTAGACCAGCGCCAGCGCCGCCTTGCCCGCCGTCAGGTACAGGCCCGGCTGAAGATCGACGTTGGAGACGGTGCCGTCGACCGGCGCGCGCACCAGCGTCCGATCGAGATTGAGCGCCGCGAGATCGCGAGCCGCCACCGCCTGATCGACTGCGGCGCGCAGCTGCGCGACCTTGGCGGTGCCTTGCTGCGTTACCTCTTCGGCGACGACATCGGGCATGGCGCGGTTGCGACGGTCCTCCTGGGCGGCCTCGGTCAGCGCCGCCTTCTGGGTGGCGAGGCTGGCACGCGCCTGCGCGAGCGCCAGCTGATAGCGGGGGCGATCGATGACGAGGAGGATCTGCCCCTTCTTCACCGGCTGGTTGTCATGGACGAGCACGTCCGTCACCAGGCCTCCGACGTCGGGGGCCACCGGCACGATATCCGCCCGGACCTTGCCGTCGCGGGTGATCGGTTCGACCTGGTAACGCTGCCACAGCGCTAGATC
>BACX01000798.1 GCA_000333335.1 Sphingomonas-like bacterium B12
AACAAGACCGCCCTTCCGCGCCTCGAGCCAGACTGCATCCTTGAACCCGGCAGTGCCAGCTACCTTCAGAGACTGCCAGCCGCGCTCGCGGGCAAGCACGACGATATCGGCAATGACCGTGCCCTCGTCATGCGGGGTCGAGATGGATTTCGCGTCGAGCGTGATCGCGGCCGTCTTCGCGCCCGCCTCGAACAGCTCGATCTTTCGCCGATCGCCCGAAACGTGGATCGCATAGCGACGCTTGAATGCTTCCGGGATTCCATCCTCGTCGCCCGAGGCATCCTGGCCAATGACGGCCTCCGCCTGCCTGTTGCCAAGATAACCGCGCAGCCGCGCAAGCAGCCCGGCCTGCGCGGGAGACTCGTGTGGCTTGGCCGCTTCGACAAAATCCCGCACCTGCCGCTCGCCATGGGGCGCAGGTTCTACGTCATCCACCCAGACCCGATTGAGTGGTCGCTCGCTTGACGGATCTTCGGCAGCAACGGACCTTTTGGGAACAGCCCGAACATAACGGCCAGTCCCATCCTCGGCGAGAATACGCTGGAGGGCGTTCCGAACGGTTCGGCCCCCGTCCTCTCCCGCCTCACCATAGGCGTGTTCGACGAGCGCTAGACGTGCGCCGGCCGCGACGGGGCCGGGGACGACGTTAAGCGCGGTCTCGGTCCAGGCCAGCAGGCGCCTCGCGACCGCTGCGTCGTTCAATTCCTTTCCCGCGAGACTAGCGCGCACCTGCTCCTCAAGAATGTCGATCCACGCACCTCTGATTTCGCCCGTCCGGTTCAGCGGCTCTTCAACGATAGCGCGCGTCGCTTCCGCGATCGCCTCGCGACGTTGATCGTCGGCCATCCGCTCGGCTGGCGACCGGATGGCATGGACGGCGGTGACGACATTCCGCCACGCGGCTCGGTCGGCCTTCACCTTCAGCTCCTCGATATCGAAACCCGCGTCCCGCAACGCGCGATGGATCCGAGGTTGAGCCGCGGCTTCGTCAAGAAGGGCCTTGAGTCGCTCCTGATTTTCTTCAAGGCGCGCCCGCTTGGTGTCCTTGGGCCGCTGCGCCCGGGCCTCGGACCGTGCGTTTCGAATGGCCGACCGCTCGGCGATCCCATCGCGCAGCAGATCGAGCAGCACGCGATCGGCCTGGGTCAGGGCGTCTGCGGATGACAGGCTCGATGTAGCTTTCCCGGCCATGGTTTAACGCTCCTCGATTATGCGGCCCGTTGCTTTGCGGCTTCGATCGCTTCACTGAATCGGCTCGTCGCTTTTGAGGCGCCATGAGCCCCAGCAAGATGTGAGGCGTCGCCCTCCCCGCTCTCAGCCGAGCTCCAGCGCGCCTTGACCTCCTCGATGATGGTCGAAA
>BACX01000797.1 GCA_000333335.1 Sphingomonas-like bacterium B12
TGATGACTGCTGCGTACATTTTGGGCCTCTGATCTCGCGAAGACTTGAGCTACGTAAGGGGAATGGACATCCCGCCCGATCAGCCCGCTCCGTCGAAATTACCCAACCGCCAGCGGCGCAAGACGCGCACGGCGCTCATCAATGCCGCGCAGCATCTCTTCGCAAAGAATCCGGTCGAAGGTGTGACCGTTGACGACATCGTCGTGATGGCGGATGTCGCAAAAGGAAGCTTTTACAACCATTTCGGCGATAAGAAAGCGTTGGCTGATGAGGTTTACGGAGAGATCGCCACTGAGGTGGAAGCGCGTATCAACGCGAACAACGAAAACATAGCCGATCCAGCCTTCAGGATCGCGCGAGCCCTTTGCACCGTTATGGAATATGCGACGACCCACCCTCGTCAGATACAGGCCCTGCTGAGTCTCGAAGACCGCCGGACGAACTATGTCTCGCATCTTAACGACGGTCTTGCGAACGATGTGCGGGAGGGGCTGGAGACGGGTCGCCTCGGTGGCGTGGATATCGAGACGGGCGTCCTTGCGGTTGTTGGGCTGGTCGGCGTGACGATACGAAGCCTCATTTCGGGAAACTCGGTGGGTCCGGCCCAGACGCTTGCCAGCCACATGGCGGGCTGCGTTCTGCGCGCGCTGTGCGTTTCCGCAAGTGAGGCGACACAACTCGCCGAATTGGCCGCTTCTGATATTATCCGTAGCTAGTTAGGCGAAGCAGGCGCTACCTGGGCGTTATCCGTGGGGCAAGACAAGACCTGAACGTGCCATCGCTTCTTCTTGACGCGCATGGGCCCGCCGGTAGCTGGGGCGCGCAGCAACGCGCTCGACATAGGATGACAGATCTGGCCATCCCTGCCGCACCACATTTGCCCGATCACACATTCCGAATATCCAGACGAGGTAGACGTCAACGATGGTCCATCCCTCGTTGGCCCAATACGCAGATGCAGATAGTCGTTCGACTATGAGCCTCAGCATTGGTGCGAGCTTTTGCAATGCGGCCTGGCGCACGGGTTCAGGGTCGCCGGATGTAAGGCGCTGGGGCATGAACGCGATCCGGAGCGTGCCGTGAACCGAGTCCGCGATCCAAATCAGATCTGAAAGAGACTGAAGAGGATCATCCGTCCCGAGAAGCAGCCCTTTGCCATACTGGTCGTCAAGCGTCCACAATATGGCCGGTAGTTCGGTAAGAACGCGCTCCTCGATGCGGATTGCGGGAACCTTCCCCTTTGGGTTTACCGCCAGATAAGATTCGCTACGCTGCTCACCGTTAAAAATGTCGATCACGGTATCGCCATAAGCCAAGCGGAGTTCCTCAAGCGCGCTGACGATGACCCCCGAACAGGCGAAGGGCGTGTGAAAGAGATGGATCGATGAAGCCATCATATTGTCCATTTGTGTACCGCCGAGAGGTTATTCGGATTGTGGAGATCGTGTATTCAGAAGAGCCTCTCGCCCGACCGAGGGTTTTCGCGGGTCACGAAGCCTGAGGCACAGATGGCATTGATAGTGCCACACGCACCCTCGGCCCGTTTGACCTAGACAACCATCTTTGAACAATGTAGTCAATATCGTACCTTGTCGAAGCGCGATCGTAAGTCGCGGCGAGGAGAAACCGGCGGGGTTGGTGGCCTGGTTCGACATCAACCGCAAAGCCGGTGGTGAGAAAGGGGGAGCAGATGGCTGGGGAGGGCGATCTGGGCGCGGCTCTCGACGCAATGGAGATCCGGCACCGCGATCTCGCAAAAATTATCCACGATAGGAACGGTAACTGGCGACTTGACCTTGTCCGCGCCCGCCGCGAGCTCGCGATACTTCTAGGCCAAGTCGGATCTATTTTGAGCCGTGATATCATGGCGGATCGGGTGGGCCGGGACGTGCTCTCGCCGGTCGATCGTGACGCGGTGCGTTCAAGGCTTTCGGACTTCCGGCACGCTCTCGCGATCCATCAGGCATCCTATCCTGCTGTGAACATTGACAC
The DNA here is from genome assembly GCA_000333335.1 of Sphingomonas-like bacterium B12. Classification (GTDB taxonomy): domain Bacteria; phylum Pseudomonadota; class Alphaproteobacteria; order Sphingomonadales; family Sphingomonadaceae; genus Solisphingomonas. Next base: position 1,993 of record BACX01000797.1, read on the forward strand.
GAACGATGGCTATCTTGAGTCGTCCAGACGGGTGCTAGCAGCCCATGATGCATTCTGCAGCCTTGTGCGGCGAACCTACGATCTTCCCCCGTTGAAATCCTGAGCGGTATTCGGTCGCTGAACGGCGGCTCGGGAACGACTTTAGCAAGCGGCTTACGTGCCACAGTCGCCCTTTGAGCGACGGTCACGGTCGCCTTTCAAGTCCATTCATCGCGGCTCTTCTATTCGGACCGCCGTAGTTGGAGTGGCCCCTGCTCCACGTTCGGCCTCGCAAGGGGTGAGCGATCGGCGTCCGGCCGGCCGGAATTACCGGTACAAAGTCGGGTTGCCCGATCGCTGCTCGGTTTGGCACCGTCAGTCGATATGACCAAGCCGTTCATACGTGGACGTTCTCGGTCATTTATGCTTATAGTGTTTCGTCGACTCCGGTGGGCGGCGTTTGAAACGGATATGGGGAAAATGCGTGCCAGATTCAGCGTCGTTCGGAGCACATTCTGTTGATCCGAGCGAGTTCCGACGAGTGCTTGGCCATTATCCTACTGGCGTATGCATCGTGACCGCGCGCGTCGCGAGCGGACCCATCGGGATGACGATAGGCTCATTCACTTCGGTTTCTCTCGATCCGCCATTGGTCGGATTTCTCCCTGCGCGCACGTCTCGAAGCTGGCCCCAAATCGAGAGCGCAGGGACCTTCTGCGTGAATGTTCTGGCCGACGATCAGCGAGAGTTGACGCGCCGATTCGCCGCGGCCGACGCCGACCGTTTCAGAGACGTGTCTCATTCGAACTCGCGTCGCGGCCTGCCTGTCCTCGATGGCGTGGTGGCGTCGATCGATTGTGACCTGCACGCAGTACAAGATGCGGGCGATCATCTTTTTGTTCTAGGGCGCGTGGTCGCGCTAAAAGCGGGCGTCGATCGGAAGCCGCTCTTGTTTTTTCAGGGGGGGTTTGGACGGTTTGCGAGCGATCCAGATTGAAAATGGCGCTCGAACAGAACTCCGTTGAGGCTCAGAGGCGCGGCTTGCGAAGTCGCAGGCGACAGAACCTTCGATCCGATAATAAGGGTTATGTTAAATCGGCGAAGCGTTTGGGTCGGGGTCAGCTGGGGATTCGGGCGGCTACGTCCAGAGCGGTTGCCGCATCCGCCAGCCGCATGTCCAATGTCGCAAGCGTGGCGCCGAGCCGCTGCGCCGTCGCGATGTGGATCGCATCGGGAATTCTTAGCCCGAGTTCAAACCGCCTAACAAAAATGCCGGCTAACTGAATGTCGGAAGGTTCCGTCTCGATCACTGCTGCATCGAGCGCAATCCAGCGGTCGAAGCTCATCAACCGATCGTGCGCGTCGTTTGAACTCAATTTCCCCATGCGGACAAGCCGCGCGATCGCAGACGACGTCTCGCCAATGGCGAACGTGCTCACCAAGGGAGGCTGTACAAGCTGCTCGATCAGCCTATCCACCGCGCCGCTGCCGGCCTCGCTGACGAGCGTCGGGACGAGCACACTGGCATCCAGATACAGACGCATCACTCTTCGTCGTACATGCCATTCAGGAGCTCAACAGATGTGATATCGACAGCCGTCCGCATATCGCGCTCCTTTTTCAGGAGAGCGTAATGTGATGGCGCGCCCTGAGCGGATTCCCGAACCGGCCGCAACTCCGCGACACGATGCCCGTGCCTCGTGATGATCACCTGTTCGCCGGCCAACGCTCTCTCGATGAGCGACGACAGATTATTTTTTGCCTCCGCAACGCTGACGCTCGCCATGACTGCCTCGGAAATTATGGCCATTTGATAGCCAGTTTTTGACGGGCAGTCAATCGGCCCGACGAACAAGCTGCAACCATCGGTGCTATGCGCCAGACTGCCAGAACCCGGTCTTGCGGCCATGAGCCCTGCGAAGCTGCGCCTCCCATTGCGCGTGATCCGGAAAGGCGCCGAAGTTTTCGATGCGTTCCGAGAGGGACTCACATTCGTCTAAATGGCGACGGGCATGGATATAGCGCGTCGAACGGGCTCGCGTGAGCGTGAAGTCGACCATGGCCCGAAGCGCAATGGTGGCCGCCAGCGGGTAATCGGGTGCGAGCGCTTCTGCGAATGGCGTCAACGCCTCGTAAAGATCGCCGTCGAGCTCCCCCGCCCTCGACAGAACCAACGCGCTCGCGCGGTCGAGCGCACCCCATGCCACGAAGAAGCCGGCGGCCCGATGGACGTTTGTGAAGCTCGCGCAGTGCGCGAGCGCGCGTTGCTCCGCGTCGAAATCCTCGAAGTCAGGCAGCTTGTGGAGCCATGCCCGCAGGTGTCGGGTACTTAGCGTTGCGCTGAACCGCTCCCACCGGAAGTCCTGGGCCTCGTCCGCACGCCCCAGCGCCTCGAGTGCATCGGTCCTGGCATCCTCCCAATCCTCGGGCAGCCAATGCACCTTCGCCAGTTCGACCCGGTCGAGAGCTTCCAACGCCTCGTCCGGTCTCCCGGCCTGCAGCAGCCTGCGCGCGATATCGGCGGCGACCTTCGGCACGTCGCGCCCATCCAACGGCTGCAGATCGATATAGGCGTCGACGTCGCCCCGCGCGTCGGCGATCCGCTCGAGCGCGAAGCGGCTGGCGCGTTCGCGATGGCGGGCCTCGATCTGGCTCGCATAGAGCCGCTCACGCTCTCCAGGATCGAGTCGCCACGACGCCACTGTCTCGGCGATCTCCACAGGTTCGCCACGCCAGGCCTCCAGCAGGCTTTGGAGCTGGGAAAGCCCGCTTTCGCCAAGATGGGGTGCTAGAGTTGTGATCAGATCGTCCCACTGACCATAGTTGCGCGCCGTAAGCAGGTCGAACATGCTCGCTGCCACCGGCCCCGGCTTTGCGCGCGCGGACGCGGCCAGTATCGCGAGGTCGGGTACGGCATTCCTGAAGACAGCAAGCACGCGTCCGCTCCCGTCGTCGCAGCGCGCGAAGATTGGCTCCGCAAGCCCCGAGAATCGCCAGAGCAGCGCGAGCGCTTCTTTCGGATCATGCCCGGCGACATGCTCCATGATCGCGCGATGCTGTACCTCGAGATCGATGACCAGCGCCTTTGTCCGGCGCCAGTCGACGAAGGTCTTCGCCCTCGCAATGCTGCTGATGCGCTTGTGGAGCTCTCGAGCGACATCATCGCCGCTCGCAGCACCCGCCAGTTCCAGCCGCAGACGTCGCTGGGCGACGGCGTTACCCTTGCTGACCTCAATCAGCAGGCCAGCCAGACGCTTCGCACCGAGTGCCTCCAGGTTCTTCGCGTTGAGGGTCTTGGTCGACGCCATGACCATCCCTTGCCGAGCGATGACGCACAGATCAACGTCGCGCACATCGTTTGCGCAGACGCTTCCGATCGACGATCATCACCCCTGGACCGCCTCTCTGCGCTCTACACCGGACGGCGAGAGCGTCGCGACACCGATGCCGGCGTACCGCGCCCATCAAGCCTTGCGCGTGTCGTCGTCATTCGAGAGCGCCGAGCCGATGAGCACGGCGAGCGCCTCCTCCGCTCTGGTGCGGCTGATCGGATCCTTTGAAGACAGATCCTTGCGGATCCAGTCTGGCGCGCGGGCGAGGATCTCGGTGACGACGGCTGTGATCGCATTATGGGGCATGACCCCCCAACGCCACAGTGGCGCCTGAGGGTCAACACTGGCCGCCAAGCTCTCTGCTGTAAGCAAGCCTCCGCCCCGCTGCGCGTCGCCGTCTTGCGGGGAAGGTACGTTGTTTCATATTGTTCGAGCGCCGCGTTGAAGGGTCGGGAAGAAATGGCGAGCAGCCAAGCTCCGTTTCCAGCTGTCGGTTTGGCCGATCTTGTCGATGCCCTGGAATTTGTCAGCGCCTCCGAACATGATGAGAACCAGGCGTGGCTCTGCAGGGCGACCGGGCGCATCCTCTTCGTTTCGGACAGCCTCGATCCGGAGGAAGATCTGCCCGAGGATCCTGAAGTGGCGGGCTATCTGGCCATCCCGCATCGCCGGTATCTCGACCTCGGCAAACCGCTGGCCATCTCGTTCGTCGATGCCGAACTGCCGGAGCATGCCACACAGGTGCGGGATTTCTTCCGGCGCCGGGGCGCTTACGGCCACTTCAAGCAGATCCTCCAATCGGCCGGCGTGCTGACAGAATGGTATGACTATGAGGCGCGGGCGACACGCGACGCTATACGGCGATGGTGCGACGATGTCGGCGTGAAGATCGCGGAGGATCAACTTCGTGGCTAAGCATACTAACGCCCGAACAGACCCTGGAACGAGGGAGCTCCAGTGCCACCTATGTCACGCCTGGGCGCCGGCTTGGGAGATGGTGCATGCCGGAACGATCGAAGCCGGCTATCGCGATCTATGCAGTCGTTGCTGGAACGAAGAGATTGCCGGAGCGCGTGGCCTCGACTTCCACCATTTTCGTTTCGAGCGATCCGATATGGCGGACGTTGCTGGCACAGTGCACCGCTTCCATTTCCTGCTGCGCCATCTCGGCGACCGCCTCTGTCTGGAAGCATTCGAGCTCCAGCAGGGCGAACCAGCCGGCTATCGATTCGAAGTCGTCGGACCCCCAGATATCGATCCCCTTGATCTCATGGGCCGGCTGGTGGAGCGAATGCGCGATGCGCTGGCGAAACAGTACCTTATCGAGGGCGAACTCGGCCTTGCGATCGCGGGGACCGACGTTCGTGGCCGGATCGACTGTGATCCGGATTCCTACGATCGGATACCGGTACTCGTCATCGATGGCCGCGAACTGAGCTGGAACGAGTTCGGCCGGATGCTGATGACGTTCGAGGGCTGGCGGTTCAAGCTGACGATCGATGAGCCGGGAGACGAAATTTCGTGATGAGATCTCGCCCTCTGAGCGAAGACACAAACAGGAAATCCTGATGTCGTTTGCTTCGGCGACGACTCTAATTGACCGCTCGCTTCGGGGGGCGGCCTGGAAGCTGCTCTGTCCGGCCCGAATCGCGGTGGACGATGCGCCGACGCTACCGCGCAGGTGGATGATCGATACAGGCAACGACGGCCAAAGATCCGTCGAAACCAATAGCGTGAGATCGTCGGAGAGGGTGCTCGGGGTGGCGCGGTCAACGGTCGAGCGTCGCGCGGTGCTCGTGGGGAAAAGCGATGCCTAAGGATCCGATCAACCGTCTGACGGAGCGCCAGAAAGAAGCTCTGCGTTTCCTCTTTGCCCATCGCAAAGCGGGTGAGATCGCCACCTTGATGGGGATCTCCGTCAATCGGGTAAATCAGCTTTTCAGATCGTCGCGAGAAAAAATGGGCGTCACGCGCACCATATATGCGGCGAAAATGCTTGTCGAAGCCGAGGCCAACCCCTCCCATAAAATGGTAGCCCAAGAATTGGGAGTTTCCGGCGGCGACTCGATTAGAGAGGAAGGACCGTCTTCCGACGCGGGGACGGTTAGGCAGACCGATGCAGTGCTGGCTGAAGCCCAAGCTCTCTTTGTGAGCGAGCCGCTCCCGCCCAGATCGCAGCCGGTCTGGCCCGTTCCTACGGCGGATAGGCCGTTCAACGGACTGACCTGGTATCAGAAGCTGGCATGGGGAATCGCCGTAGCGTTAGGCGCCACGGTCCTCGCCGGTGCGATGATCAGTCTGCAGAACGCCATTCACTAACCGCTCCGCTCGCCGGAACTAGCGATCGCCCGACCCCTCGGGCGACAGGGGAATGTCATGTCGAAATTGAAAGCTGTTGCGCACGTCGTCGGCAAGGAACTTGGCGATCTCGAGCAGGCGCATCTCGAACACGTCGGTGAGGGTGTGGCGCTCGTGTCCTCGCTCATCGCTGCGGGCCGGTCGCTGGACGTGCCCTTTGCCGTCCAACAGCGCATCCTTGCACCCGCCCTCACCGCGATGGGCAATCTGGGCGCCGTTGGCGACGGTTATGCTCAGGCCCATCGTGAGCTAGCCGCCTATATCCGCAAGCAAGGCCTGTGCCCGAGCATGTTCGGTCAGACCGCGCCGGGACCCGATGCGCTGATCGCGACAGCGAGCGCCGGCGCCGAAGTCTGATCCGTGCAGTCGCGGGGGTTTGCCTTGATCGCACGCCGCGATTGTGGTGCGGTCAGCGCATGCCCCACGCCTACCAAGTCGCCTACACGCTGGTGGTCATCCTGACATGTGGCGTTATCTTATGGGCTGGCGGCAGGACCGAACGGACCGGTTTGATGATCGTGATCGTCGGATCGCTTGCGAGCTATCCGGTGACGGCGATCATTCCGGCGCGCTGGAGCCAGGAAATGGTCGGGACCGCACTCGTCGACGGAATGACGACGGTTGCCTTCTTTGTGCTGATGGTCCGGAGCCGGGCCTATTGGCCGATCTGGAGCTTCGGCTTCTGTGTGGCGATGATGGCTGCGCATGGCATACGCGAGGTGCAGAGGTTCGTGCCGGCATGGTCGTACTACGACACGACGAGCCTGTGGGCCTATCCGGTCATCGCGGCGGTGGTCGCGGGAGCCATTCGCCGAAAGTGGCGGGCACCGATCGTCGCCTCCTAATCCGCCTGCTGGGAGGAACGGCCTCCGCACGAGACACCGCGGATCAGCTGCTGCAACGATGGCCTTCGCTGTCGGAGCTTCTTTCCGCTCCACGGAAGGCGATCGCGGAGGTCGGCGGCAATGATGTCGCGACTATCTGTTTCACGGTTCGCAACATCCTCGCCTACGTCACGCACCAGGCGATCGAGGATCGGCCCCTGTTGGGAAATTCAGACGAGCTCGGCGCCTATCTTCGCCATACAATGGCCTTTAAATCGTCAGAGGAAATGCGGGTCCTGTTTCTCAATGCCGGCAATCGCCTGATCCGCGACGAGGTGATCGGAACAGGGACGGCAGACCGGATCCTCTTCGAACCGAAAGAAATCGTGCGCCGCGCCATCGAGCTTCGGTCGACTGCCTTGATCCTCGCCCATAACCACCCCGGCGGCTGCAGGCAGCCCAGCCGGGAGGATGTCGAAACAACCGCGCGCCTCATTGGCCTCGCCAAGCACCTCGCGATCGAGATCCACGATCACATTATTGTCACAAGAAGCGGTTGCGTAAGCCTGCGCGCGCTCGGGCACTTCAGGGACAACTGAATGATCCAGCTTCTCAATGCGCGGACGAGGAATCGCATTCAAGCAGAGGCATCGAAGGGAGCGCTTCAAGAAGCAGTACGAGGGAGCGGGGAATGACCGTCAAGCGCCCGTCCCCCAGCAGGCAAGACGAGCCAAGCGCGGATCAGGTTCGCGCATCCGAGCCCCTTGACGTTGAGTATCGGTTCGAGCGGCTGACTCCGCGCCAGAAGGAATGTCTTCGCCTTACGAGACCAGATTTCTCCAGCAAGCTGATCGGCAAGCAACTCGGGATGTCCGCTCGCAGCGTCGACAGTCACATCCGAGCGGGGATGCAAATCGCCGGACTGAAATCGAGGTTCGAGGCTGGTCAGCGTTTTCGCGCTTGGGAGGGCAGTCTGGCCCGGACAGCGAGCGAAACGGTGGGGGGCCAATCGGTGGGGGTTCCCAGCGACCACCTTTCTCCATCAGATGGCGCCGCAGACAAACCTTCGAGCGACGGTCCTCCAACTGGCCCGGGTGTTCGGTCCGAGACCGGCCAAGGCTCCGAAGGAAGTGCTCTGCAGGAACCTGTGAAGCCTATGAGTGAGGCAGATGAGACACGCCGCCCGCCCCTTGTTGCTCTTACAATCTCGATCATCGCCATTCTGGTGGCTATAGGCGCCATTGCCGCGCTTCTCTTCATACTCGATTGGGCTAACCGATCCTGAAGCGAAGCCTTCGCATCCTCCCGCCCTTCTCCACCCGGGCCAACGCCGCCACAGGCGGGCTTTGCCTCTCCGACCTTCGACTTTCTCGAGTGTCCGATGGGATGCCCCGGAGCTGCCCGCGTGCGTCACGACTATGGCCGGGTAGTGGTAGCCAGCTCAGAACCTCAGAGGAGTCTGGGATTGCGGAACCTCTCAATAGAAGAGTCGACGGCGCGGCGGACGTCCGCGGCGCTTGGACGGCCTTCCCGTCACGATAGCACGGTCGCCCTTCCCCACGTGCAGTCAGTTTCAATCAACGGGACTACTCCGGCGGAGCGAATGTTTCTTGTCGAAGGCGAAGGAGAATTCCCGCTCGATCTGCTGCGGCGGGAACGATGCTGGCCGGCTCGCTCGCAAGATAGCCGAGCGATCGCTTTCGGAACGCGGGGAGACGCGGCGAGCTATCGGCAAGTGGCTCTCGCTACCTACAATGCGAGTGGCCCGTCCGAAAAGCGGTGGCGAAGCAAGGGTTGGATCGTCGTCGTCTAATTGCCGACTGTGCTACGCTCCTCATCCGACATTAACGAGCTCCTGGTAGCGCAAAGACCAAGCAGGTCCGCGAACAGCGATCTGAAGATCCCGATTCTGCCGCAAGCTGCATCGAAGTTTGGTCCATTTTGGCGGTTATTTTAATCCAAATCAGCCTGTGGCCCCCGGCCCGACATTAACCTATATTGCATTTCAGTTGCAGGGCCGCCGCGCTCCGGCGCGATCCGGCATGGGTAGGCGTCGGTGTAATGAACGATCTCACTCCATACGGCTCGTTCGACCCCCGCGGTCGATCCACGATCCCCCTAATCGAAACCCCACCGTTTCATCTGCTCACCGACATCGAGAAAGAATGCCTCCGATTCGTCGCCCAGGGTTACACGTCGAAACGCATTGCTGCCGAGCGAAAGGTCCGGCGCGACACAATCGACAAACTCCTGCGAAGAGCGCGAGACAAGATGGGCTCTGAGACAAGAGGAGAGCTCGCCCGCCTGCTGGTCGAGTACGAGCGCCTGCAGGAAGCGCGCGCGTCGGACCCGGAAACACCAGGACACCCTGCGCTACCGCCCCCCGATTTTGTGGGGGTGCAATCGGTGGGGCTGGCGCGCGTGACCGAAATGCCTTCATCGGAGGCTCCTGAAACGCCGAACCATGGCAGCGGGGGTGTCTCATCACCGAGGAAGGTGACGAGATTGGTCGACCTCTCGGACATCGACCTGCTTCAGCGCCTGCTGTTCGGCTCGCACAGGAGCCCGCGCAATGACCTAGATCGATGGTCCAAGATAACCGTGATCTCCGTCGTCACGGCGGGCGCCGCACTCACCGCGGTTGCCCTCATACCCCTGCTCATGGTGCTCGATCGGATCGCCGCCGGGCTGTGAGCGCAGACTGCAACGACAATCCAGGGAGCGCGGTCCGTCAAGGCCCGTGCGCAATATCATGCGTAAGAAGCGTATCGAAGTCGCCACGAACGTCGCCCAGTGCCTACACGCCCTCGAGAGAGCGATCGATATCACGGCGATCCGGGGGGCGGAGCTATATGCCGCCATGCCGCTCGCGCGCCTCGACGCGAACCTCTCCGCGATCATCGGCCAAGCGGCGATGACGAGTTGCACAAATGCCCTAGCCTTCCTCGCAAAGGCTCGCGAGGAAATCATCGCCACCCACCATCATCTCAAAACGGCGGGTGATGAGATCGGCCTCCAGGCGGTCAACTTCGGCGATTCCGTGAAGCCCGAAAGCGCTCAAATCGCTTTGGGGACGCCGCACCTGCGAGTCGCATCCTGATGTTCATCGGCCACTTTCGACAGCGAAGGCAAAGCTATGCGGCACGAGTTATTCGACGTGTTTCTCTTGATGAGCTGCGCCTTTGCCGTCTGGAAAGGCGGCGGACCAGAGAGGATGGCTGCCATCGCCCTCTTCCTTGGTGACATCCTCTCGGTGGCAGCGGTGCTCCTGCATTCCGGCCGTTATCGTCACGAGGAATATGGCCTGTTTGTCGTGGACGTCATCCTGTTCATTGCTCTCGCGGCGATCGCCTTCCGGAGCACGCGCTGGTGGCCGCTAGTCCTCGCCGGTCTGCAGCTCGACGGGACGCTCGTGCATTTGCTCCACTGGGTCGCTCCGCACGCGGTACCCGTCGCCTACCTCGACGCAACCGCGCTCTGGTCCTATCCGATGGTCGCGCTGCTCTTTGTTGGCGCCTGGCGGCACCAAACTCGACGGGCACGCCGCGGGGACGACCCCGCGTGGAAGAGCGGATCGCCGGATCGGCCGTCCGTTATCCCCTTATCGAACTAAGCCCTATGCCCCACTGCAGCCGGAGGCCGACATGAATCGTTATTTCCTCGAACCAAGGAAGATTCAGCTCGCGGACGGGGTATCACTGCCCGCATCGCGGCGAAACGACGAGCAGTCGACCATCCCATCTGACGTCGCAAACCTCGAAACGCGGATGGCGGCGGCGGGTCACCGTGGCGGCTGACGGACAGTGCCGCCTGATCCATCCCATGCCGATTACGTATACCGATCTCTGAAGGGCGATATCCTGTCGGGGCGATACCCGCCCGGCTCCGTTCCCAACATCCAGCATGTCGCTGACGAGATCGGCTTCAGCATCAGTCCGGTCCGCGATGCCATGGAGCGGTTGGTCGGCGAAAGGCTCCTGCTCACGCGCAGCAATGGCGGGTTTCAACTTCCGCCGATTTCGGGGGCGTCGCTTCGTGACCTCTATCTATGGCATTCCTATCTGACGCGCGGCGCTATTCGATCCGCACCCGCCCTCCATGCCTCGTTGCTCGCACGCGAGATTGCGGCCACTAACCCCGAGGACAATCATGCTATCGTCGCCGTGACCGCGCGGTTTTTCCTTGAACTCAGCGCAGGCGCGGCAAGCGAGGAACATCTCGCGGCCATACGCTCGGCGGGCGAACGACTCACCCTCCCGAGGCTCGCGGAACGACGCCTCCGCGACCGAAAGCCCGAACTCGAAAGACTGATAATCCTGTCAATTTCTGGCAGCAAAATCGCACTCAAAGAGGCAATTTCTGTCTATCACCGGCGGCGACTCCGTCACATGTCGGAGATCTTGTTAGCTCTTCAATCCCTCTGAAAGGCCCGACAATCGGTTGAAAAATTTGCTATTAATCGAACCACGCTCTGTAATCCGCCGTCAAACCATTCAAGAGCGCATATAAGCTCCGAATCGGATCACGAATAAGCTCAGATATATGCTTCGTCGTCCATACAATAGACCGGCCGCATCCCGCGGTACATGAAGAAGGTTGTTATGGATCGCATCGAAGATCGCGACGACGACACCGTCGAACTCGGCAGCGTCACCCAGGAGACCAAGGGTCCTCCGGGAATCAACCACGACACGGTCGGTTCGCTCCCGGGCGGCGGTCTCTCGCACGACTGAAGCTGACGGCGCGCCGCCTTCGGGCGGCGCGTCAACGGGGCTATATATCTCATGCCGTATACCTTACGTGCCGGACTCCATTATCGACGCGTCGATGGGCACCCTATCATCCTAGACATCTGCCAAGATCGATATCTGGCAGCCGGCGAACACGCGGCTTTAGCAATCGAAAAATTGATCGCAGGGGATGACCTCACATCCGATTGCGAGCTGTCTCTCGCAAAGCTTCTCTCCGCCGGGTTGATCGTCGAGAGCACGGCACCTCAAGCCATATCGCCACCAGAAGTCTGCGCAGCGACATCGAGCCATATCCACATCACCGCTCGTCCGGCGTTGAGCAAGGTTTTATCTTCGGCTTTGGAAATCGCCCGCACCGAGCGCGCGCTGCGGCGGAGACCCTTGGCGGATCTGCTGCTTGCGATTGAAAGACGAAAACCGCTTGGACCCGAGATTGCTGGCCGCATCGATGAGACACTGGCTGCGTATAACGCAGCGTCCAAGCTCGTCCCGCGCAACGATAAGTGCCTCGCCCGATCGATCGCCTTGACAAACATGCTGCACCGACAAGGGCAGCCGACGACTTTGGTGATCGGCGTCATGGTCCGGCCCTTTGCGGCTCACTGCTGGGTGCAGAGCGGTGCGACCGCGCTGAACGACGAGATTGACCGGGTGCGGTGCTTCACCCCGATCCTGGCCATCTGAAGTGCTGGACTATCTCATCGTCGTCAATCGGACCGATCCAGAACGAGCCCGGCATCTCGTGAGCTTCGTCGACCCTTCCATCTATGAGCAGCGCTTCGACGTGGGTTCGGGATGCCATTTGATGTTGGCGGGCCCTAAATCAGCAACGATCCAATCTGCCAGCAATTCGATCATTCTGGGTGCGGTACATCCACGCGAGGACCCGCTTCCCGACCTTGGAGCGGTTTTCGCGTGCGAGAAGGTCGCGAAGCGTTTGATCGAGACCGTGTGGGGCGACTATCTCGCAGTGTGGCTCGACCGGCGGTCGGACCGAGTTCACATCTTGAGAGCACCTTTCGGGCGGTTGCCCTGCTACCGCAGGACCATCGACTCCTCGCTTGTCCTGGTTTCACGGTGTCACCGCCTAACAATGCTTGGACACTCGCCCGTGGTCTCTGCAGAGGCCGTAGCGGCCCATTTGGCCGGGCACGGGGCAAAATCGGAGACGACGAGCCTCGATCAGATCGGCGAGTTGCTCGGTGGACAGCAGATCGTTATCGGGACCCGCGAAACGAAGATCGAGACGGTCTGGAACCCTTGGTCATTCACGACGCGCAATCTCGCGCGTGCAGACGCACAAAGTCAGGCGCTCGCCGTCCGCACCGCGATCCTGAAAAGTACGAGGCAGCTGGTCGGCGAGCGCTCGAAAGTCATGCTTGGGCTATCAGGGGGCCTCGATTCCTCGATTGTCGCCGTTGCTCTCGCCCAAGCCGGCACGGCGGTTGAGCATCTGTCGCTGACCACTGGAGATCCCAGCGGCGATGAGGCGCGTTACGCCAAGGCCGTAACCGATGCCGTCGGCGCCAATCTTCTGATGGTGCGCCAATCTCCGGAGCATGTCGATCTCTCGATCTCGGCTGCGGCCGGCCTTCCGCGACCGAGCGCCCGGTCCTTTTCCCAATCCGGTGACAGGGAGATCATCCGCCTGATTTGCGAAACCGGTTCACAGGCTTATTTCAACGGCGGTGGCGGCGACAGCGTCTTTTGCCACATGCATTCTGTTGCCCCCCTCCTCGATCGCTTCTCGGCCGAGGGCTTTAGCCGTCGACTCTGGGATACGGCGATGGACATCGATGCCATTACTGGATGCGGTGCTTTTTTTGCCTTGCGACGCGCCGCCGGTCGCGCCCTGGGTCGCCGAAAACCATACACGCCGCCCGTGACCGGTCGCTTTTTAACGGCGCAAACTCTTGAAGCAGTTCCGGCATGGGATCATCCATGGTTCGAAGAAAAACCCTACCCCCTCCCCGGCAAGCAAATGCACGCTTATTGGATCGTATCGATCGAGAATTCCCTCGAGGGTTATATACGCGACCGGGCGGTCCAGTCCTTCTACCCTCTAATGACGCAGCCGGTGATCGAAGCCTGTCTCGCGGTCCCGACCTGGCAATGGGTGTCGGGCGGGATCAATCGGTCGATCGCGCGACAGGCCTTTGCCGCGGAGCTACCGCCGCCGATCCGAGAAAGAAAAACGAAAGGCGCGATGGACGGTCTCGTCGTTCAGATTTACGAGCGCAATCGGACGACGATCCGCGAGCGGCTCCTCGAAGGGCGCCTCTCCGCCGCCGGCATCATCGATCGCAACACGCTTGCGGACGCTATCGATCGCCGCGGTCCCGTTGTCGGCAACGACTATGGTCGGATCATGGCTCTCCTTGACGTCGAAGCCTGGTGGGAGAGCTGGGGCTAGCAGAGATCGGGTGCGTCGACGGCCGTTCCTTGTCAGCGACAGGACCGCGGGCCGAATATGCCGTGAGCGGCTACTTCAGATATTTTGTAAGCCATTCGATCGAACGGTGCATTCGCCAATATTCGTGGATCGGTTGCCGGTCCGACAGATGGCCCTCATTAGGATAGACATACATCTCTGCCGTCCCGCCGGCATCCTGCACCGAGGCAAGCAGCTGGATTCCGAACAACCACTCGCTTTCCGGAGCCTGGATCAGCAGGGGCGCTTTGATGCGGTTGGCGTTCAACGCCGGCGATATCCGGTTCCAAAAGCCTTCGGGATCCTTGGTGGGCGGCGGCAGCCCTTCTGCCGAAAATGTCTCCTTGCGCGGTGAATCGCGCGTCGGCGCGGTGACATAATATGCGAGGGGATCGAGCGTCGTCCCGGTCCCGATCACCGCCGCGGCGAAGAGATCGGTGTGGCTGATCGCGTACTGGTGAGTATCGCGCCAAAACTGTGGCCGGTCAGCGCCACGCGCTTCCGATCGACGATACCTTCTTCCCCGAGTTGGTTCAAAATCGCACGAAGGCCATCCAGAGCAGCCTCGTGCAATGCCAGGGGAACGTCCCTTCCCGCAGCATCGACATTGTGCGCGGAATTGTCGTTGTTGACGCACAGCGCCGCAATGCCCCGCTCCGCCAAAAGGAATTCCGGCGCCAGGCGCCCCGACCCGCCGCGCAAGAAGCCCCGGCACCGCGAGGTCGTGATGACCACCGGAAACGGTGCGACGCCATGGTCAGGAGCGACCAATATGCCGTTCCAAGGGCGGCCCAGCTGGTCCCTCCATTCCAGATAGCGCGTGCGGGGAAAATGCCGAAACGAGAGTGTGGCGTTCGGGTCGAACAGCGTCGTCATCTTGCCGGTGCGCAAATCGACGGTGACTAGGCGTGAAGCGATTGTCGGGCTGGAAAATACACAGACGAGGGTCTCTGCGGCCACCGGGCATGGCTTCGTGGCGTAGCTCAACCCGCCATCGAGGGCGCCCCCCGGATCGGCAATGATATGCGTGGCACCGGTATCGGGGTTCCACGCCATGATCTGGGTCCGCGCGGACCAGTCCTTCTCATACAAGATGATCGCATCACCGGTGGCGTCATCGATCACGAGTTCGCGCAACGCCGGTGGCAGACCGCGGCAGAATGCGGCGGGGCACGGCACGCGCCGCCCGTCGGGGAATTGTGCGACGACCTGATACGCCTTGAGGCCCAGCACGGGGTCGGCCTCGTGGATGTCTTCCAGGCGTAGCGTCATGCCGTCCTTGCGCGTGAGGACGATCGCGGCGCTGTCGGGATCTGCCGTATCGATATAGGCTGACCGCGCTACTGCCGATGCTCCAAGGGTGCCCGCATGACCGGCAACCGAAAGCGGAAAACGCGCCTCGCGCGTTTCGATCTTCCCGTCGCCGATTTCCGAAGCAGTAGCGATATTGTCGCGCCCGATCGTGGTAAGGCGGCCGCCGGCGTCGAAATTCTTGGTGAGCCGCATGCCCTCGGTGATCACATGCCCGTCGATGTGAATGCCGGATAAAGCCTCAGACTGTTGCACCAGCCGCAACGAGGTACGGGTGGTCCCGACCTCATATCGGATCGACCGGCCGTCGGAGGTGAGACTGAAGGAGCGGATGTCCGCCGCATCGTGCGTGATCCTGATATCTCGCCCATGCGCGGCCAGCAGATGGATCTGCACCTCGCCCGGATCTTGTTGCGCGACGAGCAAGCCCTGCCCTCCCGGCGCCCACGCACGCACGCCGTCGGACACCACGTCGTAGAGCGGCATCCAGATTGGCGGCCGAGATCGCCCGATCGCGACCGGCCGTCCTTCCTTATTAAGCTGCGTCACCATCCACCGGACCGACGTGTCATTGCGCGACAGGCTACGGTCTATGATCCGAAAGGCGATGCGATGTCCGTCCGGCGCCAAGGTGAGGCTGTCGATCGAGGCAAGATCGACGAGGTCCTCGATCGACAGGGGTTTGGTCGTAACCTCCGCCCTCACCGCTTGGGCGAAAGAGAGGCAAACGACTAGGCTCGCGCTCAGCCGAAAGGCATGTCTCGATACCATCGGATCACAGATGCTTCGTGACGGTGAGGCTAACGAATCGGCCGATCGGCGAGTAATTTGTGGTGTCGTAAGGTGCCTCGAAAACCCCATAGGTCTGGGCGATGACGGTGGGCTTCTGGTTGAGCAGATTTTGAATGCTCAGGATAATCGAGAGATTTCCGGCGGGTCCGGACCGTGCTCCAGTTGAATAGGTGCCGGCCATGTCGAGCGTCGTCATGGAGCGCACGTGGATGGACGGGGTGCTGCGGACGTCCGCGACACCGCCGATATAGTTCAAGAAGCTCGTCAGCCCAAAGGACCCGCCGGACCAGGAAACCCCGCCCCGCCCCCGGAAATGAGGCGGATTAAACAACGTGCCCGCCAGGCCCGTGTAGGGCTGGTCATCGCTCAGCTTCTGCCGGCTCCGCAAATAGCTCGCCGATCCGGACAAGGCGAACTTACCGAGAGACGCGGCCGTGAAGCTGTAGCCGGCCGAGGCGTCGATGCCGTGGATCAGCTGCCGGCCGGCATTGACATAATTGCCGTAGACGATCGCGATGACGTTTTGCGGATCATAGGGGACATCGGCCACATTGGTGAACGTGCTCGTCGCGATCAGTTGAGCAATCGCCGCCGGGTCGGGCGCGTAGTCGACGAATTGCTGGTATCCGGGGTTGCTGAGGGCCTCGCTGCTATAGGTAATGGGCGAGACCACCCGGTCGCGATAATCGATATGATAGTAGCTGATCTCGGCATGCAGACCGGGAACGGCTCGTGGATGGGCCGACAGAGTAACGGTCCACGTGGTGGCACGCTCGGGCTTGAGATCCGTATTGCCGCCCAGGACGTCGAGGGCGGTCGCCGCCGAGGGATATCCGATTCCGCCGAGACTCGCCGCCGTGTAGAGGCCGACACGGGTGGCGAGATAGCGTTGATAGAGGGTCGGTGCCTTGAACGATTTACCCCAAGAGCCCTTGAAATCGACATCGCCGCTCGGCGCGTAGATGATTCCGATTTTGGGCGTCGCCACGTCGCCGACCGCCGGAATGTCTTCGTAGCGGAGCGCTGCGCTGATGTTCAGCCGCTCCACGAGCGGGATGCCCTGGGTCGGGCCGATTACAGGCAGGTTAATCTCGCCGAACGCGTAGTAAGTCTTCTGGTGCACATCGACATCGAGCGTGTTCTGCCGAAAGCCGGTGTCTCGCAGGCCTGCGCCGACCGCGATCTGAAGAGGGCCACCCGGCAGCCGAGCAAGCGGCCCGTTGGCGTTGGCCTCAATGGTCTTCGAAGCATTGCAATAGCAGATCAGAAGCGGCTGAATTCCTGCCCCGTTGACGTAGGTGTCGGTGAAGTATTTCGCATGGTCCTGGCCGTAGGACGCCGTGAGTGTCGCCTGCCAGTGATGTGCTAGGTCGGCGGTGAGCGTGGGAATGATCGCGAACGAGGTGTCCGTCGACGACAAACGCCCGCCGAGCGCCCTGGGGTCGCCGCGCTCGTCGAGCGCGTAGAAGGCGTCATCGTAGCGCCTGTTGAAGAGACCATCGAGACTGAGATGGATACGGGGCGACAGATCTTGCTGCAGGGTCACGATCGCATCGTGATGTTCAAGCAGCGGTAACAGCGTCAGCCCGGGGGAGCGATTCTGGCTGTAGGATCGCTGCGATGCTTCGATCGGCGTCTCATGGGAATATTCGTAGCTGGCGAGGATGCTCCCGTTCGACCAGCTCGTCCCGGCCGAGGCATCATATTGCTGCTGGCGGTCACCGCCGTCGGTCGCCAGGCCGCCTCGCGCCGACACCGTGATGCCGTCATCCTTGCGCTTGAGGATGATGTTGGCAACGCCGGCGACCGCATCGGAACCGTAAAGCGCGGACGCACCATCTGCGACTACTTCGATGCGATCCACTGCGATAAAGGGGATCGATGACACGTCGATCGACTGGAGGTTGGCATTGTAGGCAAGACGATGCCCGTTGAGCAGCGTTAGCGTGGCATCCCCGCCGATACCGCGTAGATCGATGGTCGCGGCGCCCGAAGAATTGCTGCTACCCGGAACGGCAAGTCCGATGCCCGGATTCTGACCACCGCCAAAATTCTGTGGAATGTCCCGGATCACATCGGCGAGCGAGCTTCGTCCGGTATTGAGAGCATCTTGCTGGGTCACGGTAATCACGGGCGTAGCGATCGGCGCACCGCGGATTCTGGAGCCGGTCACGACGATGTCGTTCGACGCCGGCAAACTCACCTGCTCATCGCCTGATGTCTCGGCGGCTGGCCGCAATCGCCCCCGGATAAAAACCGCGGTCCCGCTAATCTCTGCGTGCAGGCTGCTCCCCGCAAGCAAACGCCCAAGAGCTTCTTCCACGGTCGCATTCGTATGAAGGGCTGGTGACTTCAACCCGCGCAGGTCATCGGCACCGGCGAAGAGCTGCAGCCCTGCCTCGCGCGTAACGGCGCGCAGCGCGAATTTGAGCTCTTGGGGAGCCAGATCGAACCGATATTGCGGCGCCTGCTGCGCCACCGCAGCATTGCTCATGGCGGCAGTCATAGCCACAGCCGAAGCCAAATTCTTGATTCGCCCCATGCCCGCACTTCCCCTTCTCGGCCGCCGTGATCAGCGATCCCCAGAAGGTCAGACGAGGCTAAAGCGAAACCGGCTGGTATTATTTCAATCTGGTTGCGACCGGGCGCGCAGAATGAGCTGGTCCGGCTTAGACGCATCGACGTCGAGCTTCAGATAAAGCGCGAGATTCTGAGCAACGGCGGACGCATCTCGCACATCGAGATCCAGAAATGCTCGATGCGTGGCGATCGACGGATCAGCGAGCACAATCCGCGTCGTCGAATAGCGGCTTACCTCATCGAGAATCTCGCCGACCGGCACATCATCGAAGGTCTTCAAGCCAGTCACCCATTGCGTGTCCGATGCCGGCGTGACGGTAGGCGGGCCCGGTCGCGCCGTCAAAGCTGGATCGAAGCGTACCTGCTGGCCGGGCTGTAGATGGATTGCCCGCGTCTTCACTCCACCGGTGGGCTTTCCGAACGTCACGTCGACCGCACCCGAAATCAGGCGGACGCGAACATCACCGTAGGATTCCACGTCGAAGACCGTTCCCCGGTCGGTGATCGTGGCGTCGCCCGCGATGACCGAGAATGGCCGCGCCGCGTCGGGGGCAACGGTGAAGCGGGCTCGTCCGCGATCCATGACGATCCTGCGTGCCGATGGCGTCATCGTCACACGGAGTTCGGTGTTCGTGTCGAGGAGAAGCTGCGTTCCATCCGCCAGCCGGACCGGTCGCACCTCACCGATGTGTGTCGTATAATCTTGCGTAACCGCGTGGTCGCCGGCCGGTTTCGGTGCGAAGTCCGCCATGCGCTTCAGCAGGAAATAAAGAGCACCCGACGCCAAAATGAGCGAAAATGGCGTGACAAGGGCCAGCTTCCGCCGGGTGGAACGGAGATATGGGTCGCGGATCACCGTCCCCCGCTGTGCGGCGGTCCCATAGATCTTCCGGGCAGGCGACCCCGCACCGTGAAGGGCGCGATAGGCCCGATTATAGGCATCGGCACGGACCTGATCCTCGCCAATCCACCGCCGGAGGCCGGCCTCGTACTCGGCCGGATCCTCGTCCATCCGGATCGCCCATTTGGCGGCCTGCCTTTCGAGCCACGCTGCCCGCAAGCGATCGAAAAGACCAGCCATCAACGGTCGTCCCGATGCCGCGCTGCGCGCGGTCGACAGGATGTCGATCGAGGAGATCAGCATACGGCTGGCAATATCGCCCCGGCGGGCACGTCAATATCTGCGTCAGTCGATCATCTGCTCGCGAAAAGAGACAACGGTTGATGCCTACCATTCCGGCGTGTCAGGCAGGGGCCGTTGAGAGGGCGTCTGCCATGTAGTTGCCAAGCGCCTTCCTGTGCTGGGTGGCCTGATATCTCCGATAGAGGCGGATCACAGGGCCGCCCGCCAGAAGTAGCGTCACGACCAGGTTATGGAAGCCGAAGCTCAAGAAAGCCGCGATGGCGAGGAAGGTCAGGAATCCCGACCATCGAGGCATATCAATGAAGGCTGCCGGGCCGAGCAGTCCACGAATCTCCTGCTTGCCGCTGATATTCTGCGCGGCGTAAATCTCGCCGTTCAGGAAATCGAGCCGCATGACGGCGCCCTCGCGCGCGCTCGTCGAAGCCGGCAGCTCCGCCGTCGCCTCCGCGCATCGAAATCGGTGTAGCCAACCTGGACGACGCTTTCGCTCCGGCTCTGGACGCTACCGCCACCGCCATAGACGCTGCCATAACCGTTCCAGGTTCCGCCGACCGTCGGCGCGATGAAGCCCCAGACATGGGTTTTTGCTGGTAGGTGACGTGCCGGCTCCGCACGATCGCCACTCGGGCTTGGTATGTCGTCCCGCCGATCGTTTCAGGCGGCAGCGCCGTCGTCGAAAGCCTGGCCGGCACCGCGCACGCCCCTGATGTCTCGCCAGTAGAGGCTCGATCATCCAGCTTACTGATACTCCCCACTTGCCCCCGTACAGGCTAGTCCTGCGCCAAATTTGAAGCAACTGCCGCTTCACCGATATGGACGAACAGGCGAAATCTGCCGGCATTGCGGCCGATCCTGGCCATCGGACACCATTATGGGATTTCCCAAGCCGACTTTGACTGCTCCCGCAGTTGCGGCGCCGCTGCCTGGTGGCCGGTTCTGGCGCCCTTCAAAGTCGCTCGACGCGACTAGGTTCGATCACGCGGCCGCCTATATTCGATCGCGCCTATGCTGCACTGGGACCGGTGGGGCAGATCGGTGACGGTGCCAGGGCCGCCAACGGTACAGGATTGAAGGAGCGACGATGATTGAGGGTGCTAACGATCAGCGCGCCGGCCTGCAGTTCCTCCGCGCTCATCTTTCACGCGAACAGGACCGCCAAGAGCGCGAGGACGCTGCGATTGCCGAAGCTCTCGAGAGCGGCGCCGTGCCGACACCCGAACCGATCGTGCGCAAGCTCGTCTGGCACGTCCGGCGGGAGAGACTGATGCGGCACCACGTCTTTTGGAAGGAACGGAAGCTCCGGAACGGTTTCGACGCGCTCGTCGAAGCGGCACTTCTAGCACATGTCGATCTGGTCCGCGCCGAAGCGACACTGACCGCATACGCGTCCCGCCATGGCGACTTCGAGAACCACGTTGCCCATACGGTAGAGAATCCCGCTCAGAAGGAGGTCCTAGCCTTTTGCGCGGCATATGTGGGCACGATCGACACACTTCGCCGGATCAGGAAGGCACGCGCGGAGCTTGCCGGAGACATAGACGCGATCAGGATCGCGGCGACCGACAAGATCGAGTTCCGTTTCTTGAAGGAGCTTCGCAACAATCTGGCGCATGGCGAGGTGACAATGCCGGGGTGGCGCGTCACGACGAGCTTCGGCAAAGGCTCAGCCGGTACTGTCGGGGCGATCGATTTTTCGGCAAGCGAACTTCTCGCGTTTGGAGAATGGACCGCAGACGTGCGGGCGTTCCTGGCCGAGAAGGATAAAGACGGCTTCCCCATATCGGCGGTCACCGCCATTTGCGCTCACGGACTCAGCCGGTTTCGGGCAGACCTCGCTTTGTTATTTGCGCGAAACCCAAGCGCGGCCGAGCGCGATTACTTTGCCATACAAGACCTCGGCCGACGCCTTCTGCATCGACAGAGCCTGAAGCTCTTTTTCCGTAGTATCGCCGAGCGTGGAATAGATCCGTATCCACACCTGCAAAAGTTCTTCGATGCTGAAACCGTTCGTTCGATCCTTGGATATCCGCCGCATAGCGCCGAGCAAGTTGAGTATATCATCAAGCTCAAAGAAGCAGACACCCAATGCGATGATGACTTACGATTGATCCTCTACAAGATATTCGGCGTAACTCCCCTTCCGGAGATCATACCGGAGCCACCTTCCTTCGGGCCGAAGCCGTTGGGAGACCTGTGGCCCATCTCATAGCGCCAAACAAGACTGTGTAGGAGCTCACGTAGGGCCGATTGAGCCAGCGGCGCGGACGCAGATGAGCATATGCTATTGCGCAAAAACCTTCGGACAGCGCAATTGCGCCAGGTCCGAAAAGTCGCATGCGCCTCGGCATTTTTCGGGTCGTCAGGATATTGCACACGCAGACGGGCCCGCTTGCGCAGGAGCGGCAGGTGCTTTCTCGTCAGGAAGCATATTCCCCGATAGAAGACGGTGATGAACGCTTCCCGCTCACCCGAGTTCGCTGACGACACCCCCAAAACGAACCCTTGGCGAGACGATGCTCTGGGCTTCCGCGATTTCTCGGCGCGCCTTGCCGAAGCGCTCGTCAGGCAACATGCGCGCAACGGTTATGTCTTCGGGCTCCACGGCGAATGGGGATCGGGTAAATCCACGGTTCTGAACTTCGTTCGCAGCCACTTCCTCAAATGGCGCGCGGAATCGAGAAGTGATATTGCTACGCTCGAATGGTTCGAATTTGAGCCCTGGATCGTGTCAGGTCATCAGGACTTGGCCGCAGCTTTCTTCAAGGTTCTGTCCGAAAAGCTCGGCGACGGTGCCGAGACGCGCGCGACCGCAAGGCGCCTCGCAAAGGGTGCAATCGATGCGGGCGCGGACAAGCTGATTGACGCCGCTGCCAGGCTCGGTGTCGTCATCGATCACACCGGCGGGACCGCATCGAAGGCAGGCGCAGCCGTCACGAAACTTGCTGTGAAGAAGGCGGCTGAGAAATGGCTGGCCGAACCCTCGCTTCAGAAAAGCTACGATGAGCTCGTGACCCGCTTGCGCGCTTCGAACCGCCGCTTCGTGGTCTTCGTCGACGACATCGATCGCCTGACGTCGGGCGAGATTCGCTCGCTGATGCAGATGGTAAAGACGGTCGGCCGGCTTCCCAATGTGACCTATTGCCTGGCCTATGACCGACAGATCGTGTGGGCGGCGTTGGACGAACTGGCGCCCGGTGATGGCAAGCGTTCCGGCTATGCCGAGAAGATCGTGCAGCACGAGCTCGAAGTCCCGGTTCCGCGCCGCACCGGCCTGATGAAGATGCTCGAAGCAGCGTTGCCCGACCTGCCGTCGGGCCAGGCAATGGGCATCCGCTGGATCGAGATGCTGCGCGCCGGCATCTTCCGCTGGATACGGCATCCACGCGATGTCGTGCGCTTGTCCAACGCCATGCATTTCGCCTGGGCGGCACTGCGTGACGAAGTCGATGCCTACGACATGCTGTGCATGGAGGCGCTGCGGCTCTTCGACCGCAAGGCCTTCGATTGGGTGCGCGACAATGGCGACCTGTTGCTTGGCGAGGGTCTCCCGGCCCTGTTAAGTGAGGATGAGGCGGCTCAAGCGGCAGACGAACTAGGTCGCAGTCTCGGGGAAGACGCGCGCGCCGACATCGTCCCGATCATGCGGCTGCTGTTCCCGAACCGGGCCAATCTGTTCGGGTCGCGCCGGGGGCTCTCAAACGAACAATGGAGCCAGGTTGTCATCCGGCGAGGCATTGCGACCAAGGCCGGTTTTCGAGCCTATTTCAGCCTCTCCCCATCACCCGATGCCGTTCCGAAACGGCTGATCGAAGAAGGAGCAGCAGCCTCAGTCTCGCGGGAGCGCCACATTGAGCTGATCGATACGGCGCTTGCCCTCAAGGACGAGCAGGGGACGTCATTGATTGGCGAATATTTCCAGGAGTTGACCTATCGCGTGCCCGCGATGGGGGCACCCGATCTCGTCACGCTCCTACAGGCGTTGACGGCTAGGTCAGTGGCCGTGTTCGCATCGGACGGCGAGTCCGGTCTGCTAGGCCCCGCCTCGGCGCACCATGTGATCACGGGGCTGATCCTAGAGAAACTCGGTCCCGAGGCCGCGGCGGATGCGCTTGACGAGATCTTCGACCGCTCGGAGGATGTCGGTGCGCTCGCTGCCCTGTATGTCGATATGGCGCGCGCACTCGGCGCGATTGTAACCGAGGGCGTTGCCCAGCGCGATTACATCCCGGCCGAGAGGCTACCAGCTTTGGGCCAGATACTCTTGCCCAAGATCGAGCGGGAGGCCGCAGCCGATCGGCTGAACGGGTTGCCTCATTATTATGAGGTCGCCCGAGCCTGGGCGCATCTCGGCGACCTTGCCGCTGCGCGCCTCTGGCTCGGCCGTGAGGCCCGGCGCGACGGACATAGCCTGGCAAAGCTAAGTAAGGGGCTGCTAGGCCGGTCGAACGACGGTGCGAGGATGCATTATGGGCTGTACCGGGATCCCGAAACCGACATCTACGATGTCGATGCGATCGAGGAAGGTTGCCGGCTTTTCGAGGGTCAGGCAACCCTGAACGACGTCGAACACGCACGCATTCGTGCTCTCAAAGAAGGGCTCGCATACATGCGCTTGCGCCAGGCGCGATCGCGCGACAATGACGATGGGCGTTAACGGTCCATCTTAACATAGAGGAGTACGCGTCCAGGGCTTGACGCGGGGCATCGCCGACCGCAGGCGTAGGTTCGTACCGCATCGATGAGTGATCCTTCTGGCTCTCCAGCGCAAACCCCCGTCCCGACGCAAGCAGGCCCGGTCAGCGGCGAACGACCCTCGCCGGCTGCTGGAGCCCCCGCCCCCAGTCGGGGCCCGGGCGTTGCTTGCCGCCAAGGTCAAATACGGCCCTTATTCCAAGCACAAGCGAAACCCGCACCTCTACGATCTCGAACGCTATGAGGGCGAGGACGAGGATCCGACCTTTTGTGATGAGCACGCTGGCTTCGCACCCGCAGATATCCCTCGCGCAGTGCCGCTTCTCAAACGCGGAATCGCGGCGGGGCTTTTCGGCAAGGGCACCAAGAAAGGAGATCCGAGCCTGTTGTGGACGGTCGACGACAATGGCTGGATTTACGAGGCGCAGATCACCAATCCAGGCTACGGCCTATATCACGCCTATCCCGTGCTTCCGAACGAAGCCATCGCCGGCAAGGTGTTGATGCGCTATGCCGACTATGTCACGCAGCAAAATGATCCCGTCCTCGATCTGTCCCTCGTTGCCGCTAGGAAGCGCTACCAGTGATCTCAGACACGTTCATCGTTGACGCCCGCTGGTCGAAGGCGCCCGCCGACGGTGCTCGGGATGTCGCAGAGATACGCATCGTCGCCGACGGAGAGCCGCTCACGCGCTTCCTCGACGTCGAGAAAGGCGCAGAGCGGGACCATTTCCGGGCATCGGCTGTCTCCTTGGCTTTCTGGCTTGCCGACAATTGGTGGCGGCTCCGTTACGAATCTCTCGATGGCTCGACGCCTTCCGTGAACTGGCGACTGCGCCATGAGCTGAGCTCGGCGTCTGGAGGCACTTTCTGGCCTCCGCTCATGATCCACAGCGCCGGCGAGAATGTCCAGCTCACGCCGGCATTCTCCAGGCATCTGGAAACCTCCCTTCTGCGCTACCTCACGCCGGATACGACCTCGGTCTCGGGTCGAGCCTTCGAGGGGGGAATTGATCGCTTTCTCGATCAGGTCAGGGAGACCTGCGCGTCCGCGCGCGACGGCGCCTCCATCACCGAACTGATCGCCACCTTGCGAGAAGAGCGAGACGACGAGGTGCTCGCCAACTGGCGTCGCGTCGAGGCCCGGCTCGGCTATGACCCAGACACGGTGCCCGAAGCGATCATGCGGGCGCTCGGACAATTGGAACGCCGCGTCGGCTCAGCTGGCATAGAAGAGGCCGCGTCCGCGGCCCCAGGATCGCATTCGGCAGTCGCTCTTGAGAACGCCCTTGGCGCTGCGGATGCTTCGGAAGTCGTCGTGGATCTAAGCGCCGCCCATGGTTTGCTGCCCCACTCAAACGACACGCACCCGATGGCGCCTTGGGAGATGGGACGGCAAGCCGCCCAGTATCTGCGCCGTCAGCGGAATTTTGGTCTGGGACCAATCCGTTTGAAGGCCTTTTCCGACCTGCTCGGTGCAACAAAGGAGACGCTGGCCCGTCCGGCGACAGCGCGCCACCTCCCGTACAGCGCGCGGATCGATCATAAGGCGAATCGGTGTAAGGTAGCCCTTGGATCCGTTGTTGCACGCGACCGACGCTTTGAACTTTCCTGCGCGCTCGGCGACGAGATCTGGGCGAAATCCGGATTTGGGATCATCAGCAAGGCAAAGACCGACCGCCAGAAATTCCAGCGCGCATTCGCGCAGAATCTGCTCGCTCCGTTCGATGGCATCCGTCAACACCTCGACACCGATAATCTCGACGATCCCGCGATCGACGGCGCGGCCAAGACCTTCCATGTCCACCCGAACGTTATCAAGCGAGTACTGATCCTAGAGCGGGTTCTGCCGCGCCAGACGCTCGAGGAACGGATCGAAGCCGCCTGAGGCGACCGGGCCAGTGCGAATAGCGAGGTCAAGCCATAAATAGAAGCGAAGAGGCGTCCTTCTGAAAGTTGCTCAGCGGGCCAGAGGTGAGCGCGTTCAGCCCTTGGAGGTGGCAGGAATGCTCCATCTGCCGGTCGTGGCATCGCGCTTCGGGACGCTCCCCTCGCCCAGCTTGCGACACTCGGCCGCGAGGCGCACAAGCTCGGAGTATCCGCCAACCTTGCGGACAGCAGATGCCGTATCGCGCTGTTCCCTCAAGGTCGTGATCGTCGCCATCGCTTCACCGTCCTCGATGAAAGAAAGATAGCGACAGGCACGCTCTTCCGCAACGCACTCGGCAGCCCGGACGGCGAAGGCAGCCGAGAAGCTCGATCTTATCAGTAACAAGCGTTAGATCGCCTGGGGTTCGAGGCTGATAGAGATGGGCAGCGCCGCCCCCAAAGCCCGGTCACGAGCAAAATCGTTGCCGCATAGGAGCAAGTCGATGAGCCGACCCAAATTGTTCGAGCCGATCGGCATTGGCGACATAACCCTTCCGAACCGGATCGTCATTGCGCCGATGTGCCAATATTCCGCCGTCGACGGCTGCATGACCGATTGGCATCTGATCCATCTCGGCCACCTTGCCCTGTCGGGTGCGGCCCTCCTTACGATCGAGGCAACGGCCGTCGAGCCGGAAGGGCGCATCACCTATGCCGACGTCGGTTTGTGGGACGATGCGACGGAGCGGGCCATGCGCCGGACGCTCGACAGCCTCCGCGCGCATTCCGATATCGCGATCGCTGTCCAACTCGCCCATGCCGGGCGCAAGGCCTCCACAGACCTCCCTTGGAGGGGAGGCGCTCAGATCGAGCCCGGGACGGCGGGCGGATGGCAGACGGTCGGGCCCTCCGCGCGATCCTTTGCAGCCAATGAGAACGCTCCGGTCGCGCTCGATGCCGCGGGACTTGCCCGGATCCGCACCAGCTTCGCCGAGGCAGCGCGCCGAGCCGCACGGCTCGGTCTGGACGCAGTTCAGATCCATGCAGCACACGGATACCTGCTCCACGAGTTCCTCTCACCCATCTCCAATCGCCGCGGGGACCATTATGGCGGCAGCCTCGAGAACCGCACGCGCTTCCCGCTCGAGATCTTTGACGCGGTCCGCGAGGCCTTCCCCGCCGAAAAGCCGGTGACGGTACGCGTTTCGGGAACGGACTGGGTGGAGGGTGGCTGGGATATCGAGCAGACGGTGTCGTTGGCCAAGCAGCTGGAGGCACGCGGGTGCGCTGCCATCCACGTCTCCAGCGGCGGCCTCGATCCGCGTCAGCAGATTCCGGCAGGGCCGAGCTATCAGGTTCCGCTCGCGCGCGCCGTCAAGGCAGCCGTGTCGATTCCCGTGGTGGCGGTGGGGCTAATCACGGACTTCGATCAGGCCGAGGCAACCATCGGGACCGGCGACGCCGACCTGATCGCGCTGGCGCGGACGATCCTCTACGATCCCCGTTGGCCCTGGCACGCCGCCGCGCATCTCGGCGGTCATGTCAAAGCACCGGCACAGTATCTCCGGTCCCAGCCGCGCCAGTACAAGGCGTTGTTCGATCTCCCAGGCAGCGCAGAGACATGATCGTCGCGTCCGATCTATCCAGCTCCGCAGAAAGCTTCACAGAGTTCCGCATTTTGTGAGCGAGCGGCCCGCAAAGGGCGTATCGCACTTTCTTTCTCTTCATCGAAACGATCTATCATTGTCGTCGAAGGCTCTGCCCGAAACCTCTCTCCATTCCGCCAATGGCAACAGGGCGCCTCGAATGCCGCAGCAACGTTTCCTTCGCCCCACCTGAAACGACTGGTGCGTGGCGGGCTCGCATTCTGTTCGCTGGGTGCTGCCTCATTACTTCCGGACCAGGCGTCCGGACTGACCTGCACGGCCCCCAACGGTGCCGTCGTGCGCCTGAATGTCGATCCCTCCGCAAGGCAGTTCCAGAAGGAGCGATTGCCGGCGACAGCGATACGATCAGCCGCAAGACCGTTGCTGATCCTGATGCGGGTCGCAACCAGCAAGCTGGTCGTGGAGGCCGCACTCGACCGGGTCATCCTGGTCTATAAGGCGCGATCTCTCGCCCTGGCATCCAACACCGCCACGACCACCAGCTATCAATATCGGTCCACCATTCGAAGTTGACGAAGGCGGCTGAGCCGCGCTGGTCGAACGCACAGCCGTCCACCCGACGGCCGATGTGGCTCCCGGTCCACCGCAAATTGCACCGCCGGGTGGATCTCCATCCTTGAAACCCCTCCGCGGACGCACCGTTATATCGGAAGGAGGTTCATATGGCGGCCGATCGCCCGAGCAGAAGCACCAGACCCCTTGGGAAGCGTCCGACGTCCAACGACGACCCGCGCAAATATCTCGACGCCCGCATGCGCGAGCTTCTGCGACAGCTGGACGAGATACCTTATGACGCCGGCGAAGGCGCTTCAGGCTGAGCGTGGGGCGGCGCACTGAGTCGGGCCGATATGATCCGGACAAGCTCTTCATCGCCAGCCTCGGCGAACGAGGCGCGCATCCGCTCCAGATTACGATCGCTGATCCGCGCAAGAAGGGCATTCATCTGCTCATCGGCCATGATGATCGCTCATGCTCTCGAGTTGCTGCGACCTGCCATAGCGTCCCCATTCTGAACCTCAGCAGACTCTCCCGGGCCGAGCCGATACTCGAGTAGCGGCCGTCCGAAAATATCTTCGGGCCGCTGCCGGTGTGAGCAAAGATAGAAGCGCCCGACGCCTTCGAGCCCATGCACGTCAAATTCGTGCAGAAAGGCGCCTGGCTCCAGCCGGTCGGTACCACATACCGCACGTCTCGGCGGGCCGGAAGGCGGGTGGACGCCAGCATTTCTCGACGGCTATCGTCCAATCTCCTGAAAGAGGATATCTGATGAACAACAGTGATATTGCCGACATCATCGCCACGGGTCACGGCGTTTCCAAGGCCGACGCCCGCAGACTCGTCGACGACGTCTTCGCGGCGATCGTCGCCGCCGCCACCAAGGGTGACGAGGTCTCGCTTAACGGATTTGGCAAGTTCAAGATCAAGGAAAGCGCCGCGCGGGACGGCCGCAACCCTGCCACGGGCGAAACGATCAAAATCGCTGCGAGCAAGAAGCTCGGTTTCTCTCCCGCGAAAGGCGTGAGGGAGCGTCTGAACGGCTGATCGTCTCGGCGTGAGCCGCGGGCCCATAGAGTCCGCGGCTCATTGCTGATCCATCAGGGCAACGCGGAGCGCGCGCCCTGCACGCGCGGCGATCAGGAGTTCGCTGCCAGTGCCGCAGCAGCCACGTCCGTGATCGTGTATACCGCCTCGCGTTGCGCTCCGCGATTGTGATGGTCGACACGGAAGCCCTGATAATGGCGGCGAACGAGACCGGCGCGAACCAGATCCGAGACCGCGCGGCTCACATTGCATCGGCCCGAACGTCGCACCCGCTCGCGCACCTCGAGGTCGATGATCCGCGCCGCTTCCGCCTTGTCTGCCGGTAGCGCGTCATCGGCCGCAAGCCTGGTCCGAACCTCATCGACAATTGACCGCCGCCGTGCGTCGCGCTGGGCCATCGGGACCAGCGAGTCAGAGAGCCAATCGCGCAGCGGGATCCGGCGATCGTCCTGGACGACATAGGGGCCCGCCTTGCCGTTGGTTCTTCTTGCAGCCTTGGCGATCAGATTGAGCACCATGAACGCGTAGCGCGGCCGCGACGAGACGCCTGCGATCCGCTCGATGATTTCCGGCAGGTCGAGAGCGCTCGGAGGCATACTCCGATCGGATCGCACCGTGTCAAACAGGTCGGGCTGGTGGAACATATTGGGAATCTAGCAGACTCAGCGAGCATGTGAATCCCGTGCGTGCGCCATGCCGAGATTTTCCATCCGCGACACTTTACCCGACGGCACCTGCGGCGCGATGCAACGCCAAGAATGTGGGCCGGCATTGACGGGAGCTAAGCCAGGCGTGACACTTTACCGACATCAGGCGGTAAAGTGTCACGAGTGGCAACGCTTTCCGGTACGAACGCAGCAACATTCCTCTTCGCGTTCACGCCAATGTTAGGCGGGGCCCCAAATTTCCGGCTCAAGCCGCCTCCGTTCAGACTTTACCGGCTATCGCGATCCGGTGCGGGGATGAGCTGCCGGAGCGAAACCGACCACTTTGTGCCCTTGTGATGGAAAGTCACCGGTTCCGACAACCGACATTCGCCCGGCGAGATGAACACGAGCGCGAAGCCGTAGGCTGGAACAAAGCGCTCAGGCGGCTTTCAAATGAGATGAGGATATAGACGCCATTCTTGATCGAAATATTGGTCCTATCGGCTCGGGCCCCTGAGTTGGATTATGTTCGAGCCGCCGTTCACAAGCTTCTCCAACGCCGCGGCTAGGTCGGCCTGCCGGAATGGCTTTGCCAAATGCGGTAGACCAAATTCGATTTCGCCGCCCGCATAGCCGGTAACTACCAAAACGGGCAGGGTCGGCCGCCGCTCGTGAATTTTCTTGGAAAGCTGCGCTCCATTCATACCGGGCATCAGGTAATCGGTGACGACGGCATCCAGTTCATCGGCAGTTTCAAGGTAGGACAGCGCTTGGCCCCCCCCGGACGCCTCCTGCACCCTGTGCCCCATGTCACGGAGCATCTCCGCAGTGCCTGCCCGCACTAGATCCTCGTCATCCACGACAAGGAGCCGTAAGGGTTGCATCTGTCGGACAAGTGCCTGCGCCGGCCGAGATGCCCTGACGACATCGGCGTCGGCGACAACGAGGTAGAGATCGGCTCTCGTGCCCTCTCCGACTGCGCTCGTAAGATGGAAGGCCCCGCCGAGCTGTCCAGCGAGGCCATGCACCATCGAAAGCCCGAGCCCGGTGCCTTTGCCTACGCCTTTCGTCGAGTAGAATGGTTCGACCGCCCTGGCGAGGGTTTCCTCGTCCATGCCCGAACCCGTGTCGACGACGGAAATCCGAATGTAGGCGCCGGCTTTGAGACCTAGCTGTTCAAGAGGCCCGACAATTACGCGGTCGGCCGTGATCGTCAGAGATCCTCCCTCCGGCATGGCGTCGCGGGCATTGACGGCGAGGTTGAGGAGCGCCAGTTCCAGCTGATTGGGATCCGCCAGCACCGGTGGCAGATCAGGCGCGGCGAGCATCTTCAATCCGATCGGCGAGCCTATCGAGCTCGCGATCAGGTCTCGCATACCCTCGAAGAGCTCCTCGATATCGACCGCCCGTGTTTCGAGTGCCTGCCGTCTCGCAAAGCCGAGAAGGCGACTGACGAGCACGCGCGCTCGTTCCGCCGACTGCTGGGCGCCGTCGATCCAGCGCGCGGCTTTCGGATCGTGGTCCGAATATTTCCGCTGCAGCAGGTCGAGAGCACCGGTGATGGGAGTGAGAAGGTTGTTGACGTCATGGGCAACTCCGCCGGTGAGCTGGCCAAGCGTTTCGAGCTTCTGCGCCTCGCGGAGCTGCGCTGCAGCCGCCTCCCGCTCCGCCACCGCCTCGTCGACCCGACGTTCAAGGGTCTCGTTGAGTTCGCGCAGAGCCATTTCGGCGCGCTTGCGCTCGGTCGTGTCCTGGAAGATCACGGCGACCTCGTGCTCGCTGCCGGCATCGACACGGAAGGCGGCCAGTTCCAGGAAGCGCTTCGTGGCGACCAGCTCGCGCTCGAACCGTATCGGCTCTCCGGTCAGCAAGACGTTACGGTAAAGCTCGACCCAGCCGTCCGCCTCGTCGGGCACCATGTCGCGCACCCGCTGCCCCACGACGTCGGCAAAGCCGGCATGCCTTTCGTAGGCGGCGTTGGCCTGGACGTGGACATAGTCACTCAGCGGTCCGTGATCACCGTCGATGAAGCGAATGACGCAGAAGCCTTCATCCATGGTGTCGAAAAGCGTGCGGAAGCGGTTCTCACTGTCCCGAAGCTCCAGCAGACGGGAGCGCGCCTCGTACTGGCGCCGGCGGCTTCGTAACGCCGAGCGCGCGAGGCTTACCAGCGTCGTCGGGTGGAAAGGACGCTCGAGAAACGTCACGTTTCCGAGCGTGCCGAGATGGCGGGCAGCGGCGGGATTGCGCTCCAGGCCTCCGCCGCGCGTCGTCAGGAGCACGAACGGCAGGTCGGACCATTCTTCCTGGTCCCCCAGCCACTTCGATAGCTGCTTCAGATCAGCGTTGGCGATCGCCTCCTCGGTAAGGACTACGAAGGCAGCGCCCTGGTCGAGCGCCGCGATAAGCTCAAGGAGGGAGGAGCAGGCTACACCTTCGATTCCCGCTTCTGAAAGGATCGACACGGCGACCAGGCCGTCACGTCCGCGCGGTGCGAAGACCAGGCCCCGTTCCGAGACGGTCGACTGCTTCACGCGGTCTCACGCTTGAGGAGTGGCGCCTCGCCGACAAGCGACGGCACTCCGCGGAGGATGCCTTGGAAGCCGGTCAGCGGCTCGCCAAGGGTGATGCCCCGTCCGCCGATTTGATACTCGCGGATCGTGTTCTCGTGTTCGCCCATGCGCTTCTTAACGACCGAAATCGCCCGGCGGACCCGGCCCATGGCCTCGAAATACCGCAGCAGGATCACCGTGTCCGCAAGGTAGGTGATGTCGACCGGTGTTTTCATGTCGCCGACGAGCCCGTGCTGCGCGACAGTCAGGATCGTCGTCGCACCCTGCCGGTTAAGATATTGGAGGAGTTCGTGCATGTGCAGTGTCAGCGCATGCTCCGCAGGCATGGCGGCTTGGTAACCGTTCAGGCTATCCACCACTACGGTGCGCGCGCTATACACCTCCACGCACTGCCGGACACGCGCAGAAAATTCACCCGGCGAGAGTTCGGCCGCATCGACCTGTTCGAGAACAAGCTTCTTGTCGTCGACCATTTTCTGCAGGTCGATCCCGAGCCCCAGCGCACGTTGGACCAGAAGCCCCACTTCCTCGTCGAAGACGAACATGGCCGCAGTTTCGCCGCGCTCGATGGCGGTCTTGATGAAGGTGAGGGCTAGAAGCGATTTGCCGGTGCCGGCCGGGCCGAGCAAGAGGAGGCTGGATCCCCGTTCCACGCCGCCGCCGAGCAATGCGTTGAGCTCGTTCGAGTCGGTGGTCAGCAGGCCGCGTTCGAAGCGATTCCTGTGCTCCGCGGAGACGAGCCGAGGGAAGACCCGGACGCCGCCCGTCTCGATCACGAAATCGTGGAAACCTCCGCGATACCGCCGTCCGCGATATTTGAGCACGCGAAGCCGGCGTCGTTCGCCACCATATTCGGGCGACAGCTCGTCCAGTCGAATGACCGCATGAGCGATCGAATGCACAGTCTTGTCGTTCGCATCGGCGCTCAGGTCGTCGAGAAGGAGGACGGTGGCGCCGCTTTTGGCGAAAAAGTGCTTGAGCGCAAGGATCTGGCGGCGATACCGGAGGGAACTCTGCGCGAGGAGTCGAATTTCGGAGAGGCTGTCGAGGACGACCCGCTGCGGCTTCCCCGCTTTGAATGCCTCGAAGATGCGCTTGGTCGTCTCGCCGAGTTCCAGATCGGAGGAATAGAGCAAACTTTGCTGCTGATCCTCGTCGAGCAGGTTTTCCGGGGGAACCAGCTCGTAGATGTCGATCCCATCGAGGGCCCAGCCGTGAGAGGTCGCGGTGGCGCGCAACTCGCCCTCGGTTTCCGACAGCGTGATGTAGAGGCAACGCTCGCCCGCCGCCGCTCCGGCCAGCAGGAATTGCAGCGCGATGGTCGTCTTCCCGGCGCCTGGCGATCCTTCCAGGAGGTAACAGCGGCTTCGCTCGAGACCTCCTCTCAGTACGTCATCGAGGCCGGACACCCCGAGCTGTGCATCTGGAGACGTTGCATTGGACATGTTGGATTCCTGGCTCACTCAGGCATCCATAGCGGCTTTTGTCGTCGCTCGCATTCAAACGGATAAACCCGGCGCTATCTTGTCATTCACGGCGTGGTCGATATTTCTCGTGCGAACGGCTTTCCCAAGGATGGCAGGTAACAGGCAGCCGTCTGACTTAGCTGAATGTCATGGAATGATCGATTGCCGGCAGGGAGTGCGGCCGGACCGGACAGTCCTCTAAGGACCTTTGCATCCCCGATACCGGTCTGGAAGGAACCCACCAACTCCGGCCACTCACCCATTGCCGAAACCGACCGATCATCGCCACTTGGTCGTGGGTAATTTGCGTAAACGGCCCTACAGCCGGGGCCAGCCAATACCTCCACACAGACGTCGCGATGGCCAGCGATGCCAGGTTTAGTTGGTCGGTTGCCAGTCTTCGCAGCGAAGGCCGTCCACCCGCTTGAACTCGCCGAGATTGCCAGTGACGACGATGAGACCGCGGCTACGCGCATGGCCGGCTATCAGGACATCATAACCGCCGATTTGACGCCCTTCTCGTTCAAGGACGGCACGAATATCGCCGGCGTGGGCGGCGGCGTCAGCATCGAAGGCAAGCACTTCGAGTCGGCTTGCGAAGCGCTCGACTTCGCTCCGGTTCTCGATCGGCCGGGTCGATTTCGCGGCTCCGTGGAGAAGCTCCGTCAGCACGATCGTCGAGATACTCAGGCCATCAGCCTCGGCGTTGAAGCGTGCACGAATATTCTGGGGCCGATCGCGCAGAACCCGGATGCAAAGATTGGTATCCAGCATGTACCGGAGCATCAGAAAGCCTCGCGTTCCTGCAACGACGGCTGCTCGCGCTCACCAAGATCGATACCTGAAGCAGCGAAGAAATCATCCCACACTCGATCCGAGGGCACGATGACACGCCGCACCCCGTCGCGCAGGATCGTGACCTCGCGAACGCCCTCCGGAAAGGCGACATCTTTGGGCAGGCGGACGGCCTGAGACCGGTTTGATTGAAAGACTGTCGTGCGGGTCATCGCTCGGCTCCATGCTGCATATTCGCGATGTATACCTCATCGTGGATATGTCAATGGGATATACGTGCGATGTGGCAGAACAGCAGTTCTCCACCATCCCGTGCCGATCGTGGCTTCAGGAGACCACGAGTTACGCTGGAAGCCGACCAGCGGCTTACGGGGAGGAAATCTGCCGGGCCGTTGCCGCCCCAATTGCCGTCGTTCCTGATCTGCATCACGACGCCTAGAAGCGGACAGCGTACCTAGCTGGTGAGGGTATAGTCGCGATCCCGATGCAAGGATGCCAAGGCATTTTCGTAGTGCGCGGCAAGTTCGCGATGGATTTGAGCGACCGCCGGATCGGGACATTGGTCGGCACGCTGACGCTCTTCGTTAGCCCGTCGGATAAAGTAGTCAAGATCATCTTCGTCCATTGCAACCACCTCAAGCTGCCTTACCCAGCTAGGATCAAATTTTCTTGGTCATCTCCGCGACGCAATCAATAACCTAGATCAAGCCAGCCATCTGAACTCCGCAACTCATAGCCCGAATATCGGAGATCGTCGTGGCATGCACAATAAGCAGTCCGGCTGACACCCATTATCTTGGATTTTGAAACGATCCTGCCCATTGAGCTTTTTGAAATGAGACGGGCAAGGGCGGGCCAGGGATCAACAAGAATCGTGGGCTTCATCTCTCCGATACCGTGGATGACCACGGCGATCCTTATCCGCGAAATGAGTGATAGCGCGCACAGGGTTGCTGGCGAAGGCTCGCTCTTTGCGATGGTTCGCAGGTTGCAAGCGATGCCGAGCAGATCGCTAGGCGGTTACCGGATTAGGCTGCCTGACCGAGTAGTGGAGCCGTTTGACTATGGACCCGATGACTTCGACGATTTGATCAGGATGGCATCGCGAGCCCGCGTCTGACATTCGGACGATTCGTTAAGGCTAAAAGAAGCTCACGCCCCATTCCCATAGAGCGCGAGCCTCAAGATCAGGACGACGATATCGCTGCCGAGCGGGTAGCGCTTTGGTTATCCGGTTGGAGGGGCTTCTTCCTCCGTGTCGCCCATCTTCCTTGTACAAAGCGACCGCAGAGGTCAAGGCACGACCGTCCAGAGTGTCTTCGTTGGAATGCCAAAGGCGAGCGGTCCGCCATCGCCCCAAGTCGCCGCCTTTCAGCACGATCTTCCGAGCCCGAACGAGCAGTCCCGGGCGCGACCGAAACCGAAGATCACTGCCTATAGTGGAGGTGGTGGGATGCGATCAGCTTCGTGCTTTGGTGGGCCGCCGCCCG
>BACX01000796.1 GCA_000333335.1 Sphingomonas-like bacterium B12
CGGGCTTTTATCGCGTTGCTATACTTCCCTGAGTGCCGCATCCCAGTGTTCAGCGAGCTTGCCGTCCTCAATCCGCCACATGTCAAACCAATAGGTTCGGTACGTTTTGGAGGGATCTTTCGGATCGGGCAGATCGCGAGGCAGGATCATCACGATCTTGTCTCCCTCATGCACGAACATGGGCGGGTCGCTCGCCGGCCGCATCCCGGAACGTGCGCGCTCCGCTTCCTCAGAGCGGGTCCAATCAATGATCGCGTCAGCACCCGAAACGATGTTCGGATTATGCTGGATATAGGCGTCTGTCAGGAACGGCCGCGCCTGCTCGGCGGTATCGGGATCAACCAGCAGACCCATCACCTTCTGGACGAGCGCGCTCGCCGCAGCGGAATCGAGGTTCGGTGTCGTCGCTGGGTCGTTTGCATGTGTCATCTTTTTTGTCCTCTCAAAACCACTCGGGCGCGAATGCACCATCGATCCAGGTAGAATGAATGCCCAATCGCATCCGCAGGGGGAGACTGAGCCTCGCGACGGGACCAGCGGGCAGGTTCAAGCTCTCGAGGATCACGAGTTCGCTGCGCCGTTCAAGGGGGCGATTCAACAACGCAATGAGATAGCCGTCCCCCTCCGCGGCACCGGGTCCGCGCGGGACGAATACGGGATCCTGAAATGTGGCTTCGGGCCCAGGATACCAGTCTTCACGCCGGCCTTCCACAAGGTCGAAATGGCTTAGCTGGTTGAACATCACCGGGACCGGGCGTCCGTTCACATCGGTGGTCAATTTGGCCGGATCCAGAGTTGGCACGAACATATGCCGATACTCACGCATCTCGTTTCTCGGATCGATGTGGGCGCCCTCGCCATTTACCTGCGTCAGGACCTGGCGATGCGCTTCGGTAAGTTCGTCCGAATTGGCATGGAAATCGATCGTCCATCGCACAAGCGCGTTGCGCACCGTGCCGGGTGGCGGGGA
Source organism: Sphingomonas-like bacterium B12 (assembly GCA_000333335.1). GTDB lineage: Bacteria > Pseudomonadota > Alphaproteobacteria > Sphingomonadales > Sphingomonadaceae > Solisphingomonas. The sequence goes on from BACX01000796.1 coordinate 971, forward strand.
TTTGCCGTCGCGATCCGCGACGACGGGAGCGAAGCCATTGCCATTCGCTTCAAGCAGATCGAACAGGATCTTGCCGCCTTCCTCCCGGGCATTGACCGTGTGGCCGGTAAAGCCCGGCGGTGCCTTGAACCAGCGAATCTCGTCCGACCGTCCGAGACGCGGGACGACACCAAAATATTGCGGCATCTCCGCATCGTAGACGAAATGCGGACCACCGGCTCGTAGGCGCTCTAGATCGCTCGTGATCGGCATCACCGGGAAGATCATAAAATTTTCGGTGACCGCGCAATCATGGATCATCGCGGATACTGGCGCCTCGAACCAGGCTTCATGCTCCAGCGCTCCCGACGCATCAAACACGTAATAGGCAATGTCCCGGGTCGTCTCCCCTCTCGCCGCATAGCCGAAACCGAAAAGCTGCCCCGTCTTCGGGTCGATCTTCGGATGCGCGGTGAAGGTTTTGCTGGTGATGGCGCCATTCGCCGTCCAGGCCCCGATCGTGTCGAGCGAACCTGGGTCAATTTCATAGGCATGCCCATCTTCCTTGGCGGACAGCAGCTTTCCACCATGGTAAAAAAGTGCGGTGTTGGCGGTCGTTCGGCTCTTGCCGGCGACCGATGGATCGTCCGAGAATGGGTCGCGATAATTGCCGAACAGCGATCGGCGCGCGGCCCTTTCGAGCAGAAAGCGCTCCGTGCGGACATAGCGGGTCCTGAAATCGACATGGCCCTCCTTGATACGGAACGCGCGCACCGAACCGTCTCCGCCCGCAGCGACCGTCATCAGATGAAGGTTTTGCAACTCTGGCGGGAACGTCTGGTCCGGCACCGCTTGAACGAGTAGACCGTCGAGCTCGACCGGCACACTGCCTTCCACAACCTCGAGATCGAACACCTCGCCTTCGAAACGGCAGGGTTCATCGATTCCCTGCGTCATGATCGCGGGGAAAGCCTTGGTCATCCATCAACTCCCAGTCACTAGCTTGATAGCTCGTTGTCAGCGAACACGTCGGCGTATGTGCGCCGATAAACCAGACGGCGAATCTTTCCTCCGATGGTCGGAGCAGACATTGCGCCGTCTGGTTTGTCGGGCATTTCGATGCCAGGGTCACATTCGCAGGCTGGCCAACCAGCCCAGAATGGCGAGGATAGAATGAGCGGCATCGAACGAACAGCGACCCAGGAATCGGCGTATTCCACACCCGCAGGGCGGCAGATACGCGATCGCATCGCGCAGCTCGTCCCATCGATCCGGGCAAATGCGGCCGAGGGTGAACGTCTGGGTTGCCTCCCGCTCTCGACCCTTAATGCTTTGGCAGACGCCGGTGCGTTCCGACTATCCGTCCCGATCGAATATGGCGGGTATGCGTTCGGTGCGCGTGACCTCGTCGAAATCGTCACCGAGATTGCGCGGGGGGATGGCGCCGCTGCCTGGATCACGATGATCGGCTCGGGCTTCGCCCGCGTGATGCTTACGTTTCCTGACGCGGCCGTAGCAGATGTCTACAGTCACGTGCCCGAATGGAAGGGCCCCGTGGTCGCGAGCGCTTCGCTGTTCTCGGAAAAAATTCAGCGGGCGCGCAAGGTCGATGGCGGCTATATCGTCGAGGCTGGCGGCAAGTGGGGTTTTGGCAGCGGCTGCAAGCACGCTGCCTTCGTGGTTGTCGGCGCCCAGGTCGGAGACGATCGAGGCATGGTCCTGCTCGAGCGCGGTCAATATGAGATCGTTGATGACTGGCACGTCATGGGTCTCAGTGGATCGTCGAGCAACAGCATCACGGTCTCTTCGGATGTGTTCGTACCCGAGCATCGGTACGCCAACCTCGCCGACATGCCGGTCAACCTCGATAAGCTGCGCCATCGTTTTTCCGGTACCGGCTACAAGCTGGACGGTCTCGGCCTGATGTTGATCGTAGCAATGGAAACGATGGCTATTACCCTGGGTATGGCGCGCGGTGCTTTCGAATGCTTCGTTCAACAATGTGAAAAGAAGAAGCCCTTCAATCTACCCTATGAGACGTTAGCGGCAACGCCGTCTATTCAGGTTGTAGCTGGGAAAACGCGGGCGATGATCAACGCGGCCGAGGCACTGATCTTTGGCCGCGCCGATTATATCGACCGCAAGGCCTTGGCGGGCGAACCATTCTCGCCAGCGGAAGAGGCCGAGATCATGATGGATTTTGTTCACGCGGGTAATGTCTGCGGATCCGCTATCGATATGATCCAGATCGCGCTTGGTTCGTTCACGGTCAGCCTCGCTAATCCCATACAGCGCTATGCGCGCGACGTTCGGGTGGCGCTGACCCATGGTTCGACCCGCCTTGACCCCGCCGCCGAGATCAGTGGCCGATTGCTAATGGGATTCGCACCGGTCGGCGGATTCGCCGCCGCAGTGCCGGGGGTTGAGAAAGCTGCCCAGGGGGTGCGCGCGGCTTGATTTGCGCGGCGCGACGGAAGCAAGGCCACGCTTACGTCGTCGCGATAGCACCGAGAGCGAGGGTATCGGAATCGATGAAAACACGCTGGCGAATGGTGCCTGGCAGACTGGCATAGCGGTAATATCGCCGAAGAGGCGCGCCTTGCGCCGGAACCAACATAATCTCGACGAACGCCGGGAGCTTGTGAGCTCCACGACGATATCCGTCGCATGGGAGGAAAGAATATGGATCTGCAACTCGACGGAAAGTGCGCCCTGGTTACCGGAAGCAGTTCTGGTATCGGTGAGTCGATCGCCCGCTACCTTGCGCGCGAGGGCGCCACCGTCGTTGTTCATGGGCGGAATGTCGAGCGGACCGAAGCGGTGTGCACCGACATCAAGGCTGCTGGCGGTGAGGCTCTGGCAGTGACCGGAGACCTGACAGACGACGCGGCTGTGGCGGGTATCCGGGATCGAATCTTCACGGAGATGGGCGGGCTCGATATTCTCGTCAACAATGCCGGTGGCCGGCCTAAAGGATTTGCGCGCGATGGGTGGCTAGGGCAGGGGGCCGACGCTTGGCTTGATACCTATAAGCTCAACGTCGTTGCCACCGCGCGACTGATTGACTGCTTTGCGCCGCGAATGATCGAAAAGCGCTGGGGACGGTGCATCCAGATCGCGAGCGCCGTGGCGCTTCACCAGCCGCCAAATTTCCCAGACTACCAGGCCGCCAAGGCGGCTGAGATCAATATGTCGCGTAGCCTGTCTCGTTCTCTCGCGGGAACAGGTGTGACAGCAAATTCAATTAGCGCCGGCATCATTCATTCGCCAGGTTCGCAAGGCGAGCTCGATGGCATCGTCCAGGAACTGAAACTGGGCCAGAGGTGGCAGGACGCCGAGCAGGCATTGGCGCTGGAGATATTCAAACAGTCCGTTGGCCGCGTCGGGGTTGGCGACGATATCGCAGCCATAGTGGCATTCTTAGCTAGCCCGGCCGCCGACTTCCTGACCGGCACCAATATCGTCGTGGATGGAGGCATCTGACGTGAGTTTGATGCCGCCCGGGCAGCGGGACGTGCTGATTGAGCTCGGCAAACGGTACATCGCCGCCGTGGCGCGCAACAGTCCACAGGACGTCCCTCTCGGGACTGACTTTCGGTCGACCGAAAATGGCCAACCCACCCCGCCCGGTGAAGGCTGGTGGAAAGAAGTTACCAGTTTTCCTGGATTCCCGACATGGCTCTGCGACGAGGAGGCAAAGTCCGTCGTTGCCTTCGGTGCCGTTGAAAGGGGCGACGGATGTCAGCCGTTCGCGCTTCGGCTCGCGATCGATGGTGGGCGTGTCAACGAGGCCGAGACGATCATCAGCTCCAGTCGAAAGGGGTTCTTCGCGGACGCCGATCAATTGATCTGTTCAGATGTTCTTTATGATGCGCCGGTTGAGCCCGCACGGGCTTGTGATCGCGACGCGTTACGTCGAATCGCCGATAGTTATTGGATCGCGCTCGGTGAGAGCGATGGGAGCTTGGTCCAGATCGATCACCGCGCGGACCGCTTCGCGAATGGGAAGAAGGTCACCAACAACCTCGAGCTTCTGCTGTCGCCCGACCGAGCCGTCCATTCGATCGCGTCGATGCTGACCGGTACGCGGCCAGCGAGACCTCGCGTGCGGGAAAAGCGATTTCCGATTCTCGACGTCGCGCGGGGGGTCGCCGCTACCTTTGCGATCGTCGATTTTGCGGACGATCCCAGCAATCCGCGTCCCGACACCGGAAGCTTCTATATCCTCAATGCGCTGAAGATCGTCGACGGCAGGATCCGCATCATTGACGCGATCCACGAGATCACGCGGCGTGGAACTGTCTCCGGTTGGCCAAGCGAGGCTGTAACACCGATCTAAGCCGGAAGCCGCCGTCGAACCCCCGATTACGACGCTGATGTTCTGTTTCGACCCCGTAAGCCTGGGATGCGCTCGATTGCACAGGAAAACGGAACAGGACGGCAGGATCTCAGCCGGATGAATGTATGCCAGCCACCGGAAGAGAGAAACGCCGTCTAGTTTGTATGGCTCAACCCGTGCTTCATCGGACAAACAAAAGAAGGAGGCGAGGAGTTCGATCGCATGGCATCTCGCGACGGCGAACCGCGTGAGAGGTAGGCACATCATCCGATCGGCCACGCGCAGGCGAATCCCAGAAATCACGGGCGGCGAGGCGATGGCTCCAAGGCTCGCTCTCGGTCGAGTTATATTGATAACACAATAAGGGGAGGATCAATGCGAAAGATCTATCTGGTTGGCTGCAGCGCCCTGGCGGTTATCGCCAGTGCAGGGCAGGCGAACGCGCAAGCTACTGTCGGGGGCTCGGCCGGGGCGCCAGCGGTGCAAGCAGCACCCGCACCCGCAGGGTTGCAGGACATCGTCGTAACGGCGCAGCGTCAGTCAAGCACGGCGCAGAAAACCCCGGCAACCATCGAGGTTCTGAAGGCCAACGATCTCCTGACGCGTGGCGTCGGTTCGTTGAGCGACGCGCTCAGCAACGTTTCAGGCGTCTTCGTTCAAGCCAACAACAAAGGCCTGAACGTCAACATTCGCGGTGTTGGTACTGGCCTCGATTCCGCAGCCGGCGATCCGGGCGTGAACACCAACGTCGATGGAGTATATTATCGCCAGGCGAGCACGATCGCTGCGGGTCTGTACGACATCGATCGTATCGAAGTTCTAAAAGGGCCTCAGGGCACACTGTACGGCCGAAATGCGACGGGCGGCGCCGTGAACATCATCACGGCCGATCCGACTTTCGATTTTGGCTACCGCGGTTCGATCACTGTCGGCGACTACAGCCTGGTCCGGACCGACGCAGCGCTAAACGTTCCCCTCTCGCAGACCTTGGCGATGCGAGCCGCATTCGGCAGTGAATCCCACAAGGGTTATTACGATACCGGTCAGGACGATGCGGACCGCACCGCCGGCCGATTGAAGCTGCTTTGGACGCCCAGCTCGTCATTACGTTTTCTGGCGGGTGTTTCTTATTCGCATGATGGCGGCGAAGGACCCGGATCGGTATTGGCTACAGAACCGGACGGGTCGCGACATGCGGTTGTCGCGCATCAGCCGCCGGGCAAACTCGATCAGAAATTCTACACGGCATTCGGCAACGCCCAATGGGACACCGGACCCGTCGTCATCACCTTCATTCCGACATATTCGCGCTACATCTATGACTATATCGGAACGAATACGAGCATCTACTCCCAGCAACGGGCGAGGGAAAATCAATTTACCTCTGAGCTGCGTTTTTCCTCGCCGGCATCGAGCTCGCTCAAGTGGGTCGGAGGGCTATATTACTACTCCGATAAGCTGGCGAACTATGCGAACCTTCTTGATCTCGGCGTCATCAACGATCAGCCGGATCTGAAAACGAAGTCTTACGCTGCTTTTGGTGACGTTACCGCCAAGATCAACGATAGGCTGCGTCTGATTGGCGGAATCCGCTATACGAAAGACAATAAGAGTCAGTCTAATACGTACGTCATTGGCTTCGGGCAGACCTTCGGCCCCCTTGATGGCAAGCTGAAATCCAGCGCGGTCAATTTTCGGGCAGGGGCTCAATACGATCTGACCCCGGTGATCATGGCATATGCGACCTATGCGACGGGGTACAAAGCCGGTGGTTTTCTTCCGGACGAGCCCGGCTACAATACGTTCAAGCCGGAACGGCTGCGGTCAATTGAAGCTGGGATCAAGTCTCGTCTTTTTGATAATCGCCTCCAACTGAATCTTTCGGGGTTTCATTACAGCTACGATAACTATCAAGTGTCTACCCTAGGCTTCGCGCACTACGGGGGGCTCAGTGCACTGGTCTTCAACAGCCAGGGTACGACTGAGATCTATGGTGCCGAATTGCAGGCGTCCTACCGTCCGACGCCGGACGACCAGTTCAATCTGTCCGTTTCGCCACTGCACAGCGAGTTTGGCAGGTTCGTCATTCCCGGAACCCCGGTCACGCCTCCGACGGTTGTAACCGGCAAGAAGGTCCCGTCCGCGCCGTCGTGGAGCGGTTCGGTGTCTTATCAACATGATTGGCACATTGGGGTCGGGCGCGTATCCGCCCGCGCCGAGACGTATTTTTCGACGTCTTATTGGTCCGAATTCTCCCATTCAACGGATAGCCATCGACCTGGCTACACGCGAACCGACCTCAATCTGACCTATTATGGCAAGGATGACCGCTGGTCGGTCGGCGCGTTCGTGAAAAACGTTGAAAATAGCTGGATTGTGACACTCAAGGCTAACACCGCTTTCGGAGATTACCTGCTACAACCGCCGCGAACATTCGGCGCGACCTTAACGCTGCGGGACTGAGGCGCGGAATTAGGCGATGTCTGATATCCGTTAGGAGTGTCAAATGGCCCAACCGAAGTGGGATGATTAATTCAGGCATCGACCCTGCTGGTCGTGTGAAATGGGTACATGATCGCGCCGGCTGAGAGGATGTCGGGTCCTCAGGAAAGCAATGAGGCGGTCTTCAACTTGTTTGAAGGCCGTCGCTAGCTTGGACGAACTGTGTATCGGGAGGACGTCTCGACATACAACCAGTGCCGTCTAGTCGACATAGGAAAGACACCCGGATATACCTATGTATTCGCGATATCATGAATATGCTGCATAATGGACCTCATATAGAGTGCAGCGGCTTTGTCGCGAGTTGCGTCAAAGGGGTGAACGGTTGCGTGCGCTAACCAGCGTGAACTCCGTGATATTGCTCCTATGGTTCTCTGAGACGATGATGGCCAACATAATTTGACGTCACGGGCATGACGCTATCTCGGCGGGCTAAGTAGGTCGGACCTGATAGCGTCCAGGTCTGGCAGGTCGGAAGGATCATGACATGCGAGATGTGCGGGGCAAGGTCGCGTTTGTGACGGGGGGAAGCAGCGGAATCGGCCTGGGCATCGTACGTGCGTTCGTCGGCGCCGGAATGAAAGTGGCGTTTTCCTATCGCACTGAGGCCCATTATCACCGAGCGATGCAAATGCTCGCCGGAAACGAAGACCGTGTGTTCGGCATCGCGGTCGATGTGACCGACCGGGCGGGGATGGCTCGAGCCGCAGCGGACACAATCGAGCGGTTTGGCAAGATCCATGTCCTCGTCAACAATGCCGCGATCGGTATGATCACCGGTCTCGCCGAGGCGACCTATGACGACTGGGATTGGGCCAGCGATGTGAACATCGGCGGGGTATTCAACGGCATCCGCGAATTTTTGCCCCTCATTCGGATGCATGGGGAGGGCGGCCACGTTGTCGCGACGTCCTCCATGGGCGGGCTTTTGGTGGCGAAAGGCGGCGTCTATTCCGCCACGAAGTTTGCGGTCGTCGGCATGATGGAGGGTCTGCGGTCGGAACTCCTGGACACGAACATCGGTGTATCCGTATATTGCCCGGGCGGCGTAAACAGTCATATCCGAGACTCAGACCGCAATCGTCCAGCCGGTCTTGGAGTATCAGGTTTTAAACCGAACGCGCGCGATATTGAAATAATGGAGGCGATGCGATCCAAATATCCAGATCCCGAAAACGACGGGCCCGGAATGGATCCGCTTGAGGCCGGTCAATGGGTTCTTCGTGGCATACGTGAGGATCAACTTTACATTTTGTCGCATCCCGAGTTTGAAGATGGTGTGCGTGACCGGTCCGACGCTCTTCTCGCGTCCTTTCCAGGCCCTGAGGTTGAGGTGCCGCATGATCGGCTTGAAGAAGAGCGTGATGTGGTTCGGCCGACCATGTATCGTGATGAACGTGAACGCGCTCTTCGCAGGCGCGGTACGAAAATCGGCGTTTGATCAGCGTGCTTAGGGGAATTCGCTCGCGATCGAACGTCTTTTCAGGGGATCAACGACGATATGGGCAATGGATCCTCGACCGTCGGCGCTTCCTTCTTATGGCGCGGCATCCAAAGGGCTCGCCGCAACTATCTTTGTGAGGGCGTGCGCCCACGCGCGCAGCAAAAGGAAAGGGAAGGGTTCAGCGATATATGACTCGTGCGGCGGCGCGTGGGGGCGCTGATCGCAGGGGCCGCCAGGGTAGTGATCGGTTCGTGCTGGAGTCGAGCGCGCCCTGGCGGGTTACTGTGCGGGCCGCCTGTCGATCGGGAATGGACCGATCCGGCAACCCTTGACCTTGGCAGCGCCGACTTCGTCAAAGTGGTCTTTCCGCCAAGATGTTCAGGCCATAGCCATCCAGCGCAACCAAGGTGTGATGGGAGTTTGTCAGCAATATCATGTCGTGAATACCCAGCTCCGCGAGGATCTGCGCGCCAACGCCGTAGTCGCGCAACTGGTTCACCTCGGTCAATTTTGCGGTCGCTACGGCGTTCAATTCCTGCGACAACTTCATTTGCGGATCGACCAGGATAACCACGCCGGTGCCTTCTTCGGCAATGGCTTCCATTGCCCTTGCGAGCAGGGCGCGCCGATCCCCCGAGAGCGCAAGGGCATCTTGGAAAAGGCCTAGCAAATGCATGCGCACCAGGGTTGGTCTGGTCGGATCGATCGTTCCCTTGATGATCGCCATCGTCTCGGCGTCGATCGCCTTGTTCCGGAATGTGACCGCGGTCCATTCGCCACCCCAGTCGCTTTCGAACTTTGCTTCGGAAACACGTTCGAGATTGTGGTCGTGCCGGCGTCGGTAAGCAATCAGGTCTCGGATCGTGCCGATCTTGAGATTATGCAGTTGGGCAAAAGCCACGAGGTCATCGAGGCGAGCCATTGAACCGTCTTCCTTCATGATCTCGCAGATCACGCCGGAGGGGTTCAGCCCGGCAAGGCGTGCCACATCAACTGCCGCCTCGGTGTGGCCAGCACGGACAAGAACACCACCACGCCTCGCGATCAGGGGGAAGACGTGCCCAGGTGTGACAAGGAGTTCGGGGCCCTTGGACGCATCGATCGCGACCGCGACCGTCCGCGCACGGTCTCCGGCGGATATGCCAGTCGATACCCCGTCACGCGCTTCGATCGAGACCGTAAAAGCGGTCTCGTGGCGGGTTCCGTTGCGCGGACTCATCAGTCTGAGGCCGAGCTGGTCGACCCGCTCTTTGGTCATCGCGAGGCAGATAAGCCCCTTTCCATGTGTTGCCATGAAGTTGATGGCGGTCGGTGTCGCCATCTGGGCCGGGATGACCAGATCGCCTTCATTCTCGCGATCTTCATCATCGACAAGAATAAACATACGCCCATTGCGCGCCTCCTCGACAATCTCTTCTGTTGACGACAGGAAGGCGTGTCGTACAGTCTTCGTCGGGACAAACATCACCTTCTCGCTCCAATATCCCACATACCGGACTTTGTCTTTTTAGTTCAACTGCATTCTGCCACAGCCTTCAAGGCAAAACGGCGGTCCTCATGCCGCAATCGTCTCGTCCTTGCCATTATCGTTGTAGACTATAGGCTGAATAAACGATTGGCCGAAACATATTGGGAGGCTTTCACCATGCAACCTACAGCGGAAGTCCAACATAATTCTCCGCCAGCGCGCGCTGCGCGGCTGCGGAGCCACTGATATAGTCGATCTCGGCCATCTGGATGCGGCGATCGAAGCCGTCCATGTTCGGGAAACGATGAGTTAGCGAGGTGAACCACCAGGAGAAGCGTTCGGCCTTCCAAACCCTTGCCAACGCGCGAGAGGAATATCCATCGATTCCTGAAGTCGATCCGCTGCGGTAGAATTCTTCGAACGCCTCACCGAGCATGGTGACATCGGATACTGCTAAGTTCATGCCCTTCGCGCCCGTGGGAGGCACAATATGGGCGGCATCGCCTGCGAGGAATAGCCGCCCCCAACGCATGGGCTCGCTCACGAAAGATCGAAGCGGTGCAATCGACTTCTCGAAGCTCGGCCCTCGCGTCAATCGGGCGGCAACGTCGGGGCCCAGCCGGATCGCGAGTTCATCCCAGAAACGCTCATCGGACCAATCGGCCAGCTCCTCATCAAGACCGCATTGCAGATAATAGCGGCTACGGGTGGGGGACCGCATAGAGGCCAGGGCGAAACCGCGCTCGTGATTTGCGTAGATTAGTTCATGGTCGACGGGCGGCACATCTGCCAAGATCCCGAGCCACCCGAATGGATATACCCGCTCGAATGTTTTCTGAACGCGCGGAGGGATGGCAGATCGGCTGACACCGTGAAAGCCATCGCAGCCAACGATAAAATCGCACTCGAGCCGCTCCGCACCGTTCTCCCCGTGCCAGGCAAGATTGGGACGTGCGCTATCAGCGTCTTGTATGGTGACGTCGGACGCGTTCCACACCACGCGCACATCACGTTTTTCGGCCGCGTCGAAGAGATCTTTCATGACCTCTTGCTGTCCGTAGACGGTCACTGTCGATCCGCCGGTGAGACTTGCCATGTCGATGTGGATCATCCGGCCATCGAGAGACAGGTTTGTGCCGGTATGGACCAAACCGATCTCGTCTAGACGTCCGGAGATCGACAGGCGGCGCATCAGGTCGACCGTGACCTGTTCGAGGACACCCGCGCGCACTCGCCCCTCGACATATTCGCGGTCTTTCCGCTCTACAACGACCGCTTCGATGCCAGCCTGGTTGAGCAGATGAGCCAGGAACATGCCAGCGGGACCGGCTCCGACGATAGCAACTTGGGTGCGCAATTCGATCCTCCCGGCATCTGGATTTCCAGCTTGCGCGGAAATTTGCCAAAGGAGAGGAGAAGGGCATATGGTCATGTCGGTAAATTTCATGGACGATTCGACCAGATCAGACACCGAAAAGGGCATAGGGGCTACCCCAACCTTCTATCTCTATGGTGAACCCCATCGTTCGGTTGAGCGCGGCTTCGTCCATGTCGAGAGCCTCGATGATCGATCCCGTCCGAGCGAGTGGACGATCCGTTCGCACTCCCACGATGAGCTCGCTCATATTTTCTACCTTGGAGCCGGAGGAGGTGAGATGCTGTCCGACGGCAACCGCCTCGTATGCTTGGCGCCGTGCCTTTTGATGGTCCCCGCCGGCACTGTGCACGGCTTCGAATGGCAAGAGGAGACGGTTGGGTTTGTTATCACGCTGGCCACTCGCAAGTTCGCCGAGCTGACATGGCTGGCGCCGGAAGCCATCGACCTCCTGGCGGAAAGCGCGGTCATTCCCCTACCGGTCGACGAGGGGGAAAGGGTCGAACGTAGCGCGCTCGAGCTCATGCGAGAGCTTAGCTGGTCCAACATCGGCCACGATGCGGCCGTACAGGCTGCGCTTCTCACCATTCTGGTCTCTGCGCTGCGGCAGCGGGTCCTTCCAGCAAACGGGCAACGGAAAGGGCGCTGGCTCGATCTCATTGCACGCCTGCGCGAGCGTGTGAAGAACGTTCCGGATC
>BACX01000795.1 GCA_000333335.1 Sphingomonas-like bacterium B12
TGGAGGACATGAAGTGGGACATGGGCGGCGCCGGCGCCGTCGCGGGCGCGATGATGGCGCTCGCCGGGCGCAAGGCGAAGGCGCACGTGATCGGCGTGTGCGGCCTGGTCGAGAACATGCCCGACGGCAACGCGCAGCGTCCCGGTGACGTCGTGACGTCGATGTCCGGCCAGACGATCGAGGTGATCAACACCGACGCCGAAGGACGTCTCCTATGTCCGAGTGACGTTCTAACCAAATGAGACGTCGATCGGCCGTCTTCACCCGCTAGGTTAGTAATCGGGTCGTGATCTTTGATGCGCAGATCCACTCCGTCCAAGCGAAGAACATTGCGATCTGCCGTTCGAAGGGAATTCACCGTCGAGCGACGTGGCAGGCACTGGCTCATTCCAGGATACGTGCCAATGGACAGACCTGCTATCGAACCGGCGGTGCGCCAAAGCGATATGATGGAAAAGACACCGCACCAATAAGCGCCAGGACCACGACAATGCCAGCGATCGCGACCGGCTGCGAATATCCTCCGCTGTGATCGTGCCATGCTCCTACCAACACGGGGCCCAGCCCCATACCGATTGTTAGAGCCGCGAAGGTCACGCCCAAAATCTCCGAAATAGATTTCATTCCGAAGTATCGGCTTACGAGATAGGGTGCCAAGCCGTTTATACTGCAAAAGGCAAGACCAAGAAGCATCATACCGGGCACGATGCCCTGGGTTCCGGCGTAGCTCAGCAATCCTATGCCAACGGCCGGGGCCGCGAAAAACGTGCAGATCAATTTCGGACTCTGAATTCGATCGACCAGAATACCGCCGATGAGCGGGCCGAGCGGCCCTACCAAGGAATAAAGCGAAAGTCCGAGTGTGGCGGTGTCCTTGCTGACACCGCGCTCGCCCATCCATGCCAAGAAATGAGCGCTAATGCCGGAGGAGGCGCCGACTGCGAGACTGCTCGCTCCGACCACGAGAAAGAAAGTGCGAGAACGATAGGCTTGGCTGCCCGTAAAGCCTTCTCCCGCCGCAATCGGTCGGTCGGCGTCCGTTGCGGGGGCGGCTTCGCGAACGAGCAGTAGAGATGCCGGGATGCTGATCGAGGCGGCGACAATCGCCAGCAGTTGGACGGCGTGGCGCCATCCATGGTGATCGATCATCAACTGCGACACTGGTACAGCGAGTGCCGTGGCGATCGCCGGTACGCCACTTAGAACAACCCCAAGGGCGAGCCCCCCGATTACGATCGAACCAGCCATTGATCACCTTCGCGTATGCGATGGGGCCACAAACCGTGCCGCCAAGACCGATCGCGATCGCAATGAGATATAGCTGCATCACCGATCCACTCATCAGAGATAGTGCGAAATATCCGGCGCTCCAGAGAGCGAGGCCCGCAGGCAAAAGCCGCCGCCCTCCGTAGCGATCGATCAGCCGGCCGAGAACGGGCCCTGTAAATGCCGCTGTGATACCAATGATCATCGGCGCCTGCGGGAAAACCGAAAGGCCCCATCCCATGTCCTTGGACACAGGTTGAAGAAAAACGGGGAACAGGCCCATGAAAAGCGGAATCAGACCGAAAGCGATACATATGCCGCATCCGATTGCCGCGCCGATAGCCGTACGGAAGGACACCTCTCTGGCGGGAGTTGCCGGACTCATGCTTTCACCAGGCATTGGGTGAGGAAAGCGTCGATGCGGGCGTTGGCCGGAGCGGCGAGCGGGTGGGGCGTCTCCGTGAAGGCGTGATCGGCGCCTGGGTAAAGGGCTAGATCCGCCGTATTTCCGGCAGCGAGCCAACGGCAATACATAAACATGGAGTCGTCCAACATCGCGTCAAGGGTGCCGACGGTGAAGAGAGCCGGAGGAAGGCCCTTGAGATCGCCATAGAGGGGCGACAGTTCGGGGTCGCGCCGGATAGCCTTGTCGGGAGCATAGGCATCGACAATGCGAGCGATGTCGTCCCCCTTGAGAACGCCAGCCGTTGCCAGCGTCTGGCTCGGCGTCATCAGGCTATCATATACTCCGAAGCTCAGCGCGGCGCCTTTGAATCCTATCGTTGCGCCTCGGTCGCGATTGCGACAAAGCGTTGCGACGGCGAGAAGAGCTCCGGCCGATTCCCCAGCGATGAGCAGCCTGTCCGTGCCAAATCGCTCCTGCGCGTGCTGGAACAGCCAATTTGCGGCTTTCGCACAGTCGTCCCAGGCGGCTGGATAGGGATGCTCTGGTGCCAATCGATAGCCGACACTGACGCACGTCACGCCAACATTGCGGGCAATACGTTCCAGCATCGCATCCTGGTGCGCGGGGCCCCCAAGCATGAAGCCACCCCCATGGATATGCATCAAAACGCCTTGCGGACTGTCGCAGGGCACGACGTGTAAGGTGACGTCGTCGTCGATCGCAATGTCATAGGACCGGGGGGATGGCGGGGGGAGGGGCATGAAGCCGCCGTTACGCGCCTGCTCAAGGCCGAGGTCCCAGATGCTCGGGAGGCTTCCGAAGCGCTCGGCCATGGCGGCGTTGAAGGCCCTTACCTCTGGCTGCACGGCCTCCGCCGCCAACAAATCTGCCCGCATGCGTCTCTCTCGTTTTCTCGTGGTGCCACGGTGACACGGCGATCGAAGCTTAGGGCCGGGATGCCGTGGCAAACGAGTGGGAAGTATCGGACCGCCCCGTCAGGCCCGCGGTGAGGCCTGACTTCGGCCGATGCCGAGATCGGCATCACCTAGCTTTAAGGGTTCAAGCCGTTAGTGAGTTGCTAAACGGCTCGGGCAGTGGAGAGCGCGACCAGCTTCGCCACCTCCGCCTCGCAGGCGGAAGCCGTGTCCCCCGTGCAGATCGCGGCGACCACTTGCGTCGTATGCTCCTTGTAGGTCTCAAGGATATCTGCCGTCACAACCGGCCAAGTCGCCATGCGCCACGTTAAAAAGGCCTTAACAGCGTCTATCGATAAACTTAGCAAGTTGTTATGCGCAACATGCTGTTGCAGCCGTTCAAAACATTGGAGCGCCGATACAGGTAGCGGCGCTTTCAGCGGCTTCAGGTCGTGCAGCATCGCCAGAAGCGTTGCTTTATCCTCCTGCGTCGCACGTTGAGCGGCCGAGCCTGCGCATTCGATACGAAGGGCAAGAAACGCGTCCTCCCCGTCTTTTGCCGTCACCTGGTGCGCGACAAAAAAAGCACACAGCAGCCTGCTCAACGGAGCTGTACTAGGTAAGCGCGTGACGAGGCCTCTCCCGCGACCTGGGAGAGAGGTTGCAGTCTCCGCGTCCTCCATCAGGCGTATGGCCTGTCTGACGACGCTCTTGTCGACACCGAACCGGTCCGCCAAGTCGAATTCATTGCCGATTAAAGTACCGCGCCGCCATTGTTCAGGCGAAGTCGCGGTCATCAGATCATGTACAAGCTGCATGGCCTGCCCGCGAAAGCAGGCGCTCTGCGGCGCAGGGGGCGGGTCGATTCGGAAATCTGTGGAATCATCAGTGTCAAAGGACTGAAGCATCGTCTCCGCGCTGCTGCGCAGCCAATCAAGAAGAGCGGGAGCGCCATCCACCGTCCGGAGTAGGGCGTCTGCATCGTTCGGAACGGGGTGCACGCAGGCGGGGGGCAGGAGAGCCCCGATCAACTCGCCGATGATCACGAGGACGGGATTGCCGGACGCCGCTATGATTGCCGTTCCCAACTCTTTGGGGGCCGCAATAGCATGATTAGCGAACGCCTCTCCCAAGGCGGCCCAGTCGCGATCGGGGCCTCGTCCCATTAGACGTGCAGCTGCCGCCTGCAGATCGAGCCAGGTAGCCATGACGCAATCCGGGCTCGTCCCGGAAACATACGCATAACCAAAAAAACGTCCGATGAGGTCATCCAGGTTTGGCTGGACGATCTCCATGCCCCCGCCAGGACCGCGGCGCATCCGGACGTGTCCCCTCGCCTCGAGGAGCCTGACAACCTCGCGCAGGACGTCGCGACCCACGCCGTACCGTTGGGCCAGCTCGGGTTCGCCGCCTATCCGCAACCCAACCGGCCATCCCAAACGCAGCAGCTCTTCTTCTAAAATATCTGCAATCAGCAGAGGCTGCTTATTAAGTGGCTGGCTGCCCACAACGCTGTTGACGAGTTCCGCAAGCAGCCTCGATGGCGGTGTCGCTCCCTCCGGAGACGGCAACCTGGGTGCACGGGACTCGTCAAACGAGGCGTTCATTTCGGTGCCAGCAGAACCTCGTCCGTTGGCGCGGACGGAGTCCGTCCACGCGCGGTGACGTCCAAAAGCCCTATGCAGGCGGCCGATAGCGCGATCGCCCCCCCTGCGAAGATCAGAGGCCAAGCGTAGCCTCCGGTCAGATCATAACCTATTCCGATCAGAAGCGGGACCACACCCAATGATATCATCGTCATCGCTAGAATGATTCCAAAGATCTCCGATGAAGCCTTCAGACCAAAATAACGGGTGGCGAGGAAGGGCGTCAAGCCGGTGGTAGCGCCCATGGCGGCGCCGATCAGCGCGGCTCCAGAGGCAAGCGCGAGTGGCGATATGCTCGATGCCATGAGCGCGAGGCCGGCCAACGGAAGAGCATAGAAAGCTTGCAGACCATAGATACTGCGCGCCCGATCGGCCACATACCCCGCCAAAAATGCGCCTGCCATGCCGGCCACAAAGAGGACGGACAGGACAAGAGCTGCCGTCTCGGCGGGAACGCCACGACCTGTCTGCCACGCGACGACGTGAACGGTAAGACCCAGGATGGTACCGCTTCCAAGGAAACTGCCAACGGCAAGGAGCCAAAATGTCGGCGTACGCAACGCCTCGCCTGCACTTGCGGCGGGCTCTTCGCGAACGGGAGTATCGGGCGCGCCCGGCCGGGAGCGTAGGAAACCCGCTGCGGCAACGGTCGCGGGCACAAAGGTGACGAAAGCTAGGCACGGTAGGAATCTCTCCAGCCGAAATCAGAGATCAGTCGCTGGGGTT
>BACX01000794.1 GCA_000333335.1 Sphingomonas-like bacterium B12
CGCATAATCGAGATCGGTGTCGAAGCTGAAGGTGCCGTTCCTGTTCTGGGTGACGGTCACCGTGTCGCCGGGGCCGGACTTGTTGTAGCCGGCACCGGTATAGGTCTCCAGCAGGAAGTCCTTGCGCTTGGCGTGCGACCAGCTGGCATCGACCGTGAAGTGGGTCGTGTCGCTGAGGTTCAGCACGTTGTTCCAGCCGAGCGACAGCGTGTCGGCCTTGCGGCGGTTATAGTCGTTGCGCTGAACGCCGTGGACGTTGTCGAACGTGGTCGAGGTGGCGAAGCCGTCGACCACCGTGTTGTTGGTGGTGGGGAGCGCCGAGCCGTCGGCCTGGCTGCCGTAGGCGAGCGGGAACTCGATGCCGTTCAGGTGCTGTTTCTCGCTGAAATGCGAGTAGAGCGCGTCGAAGGTCGAGTGGAAGCGGTCGCTCGGCTGCCACTCGATCGTGGCGACGCCGCCGGTGCGATCGAGCAGGTTGGACTGGACGTAGGGCTTGGCGCCGCCGAGTACGAACGGGCTGTCGGCGGTGCCGGCACCGGCATAGCCCCAGGCGTTGTAGCGCTTGTCCTGCGAGGGCAGCGAGGTCTTCGAGAAGCCGAGCGCGATGCCCAGCGTGTCGTCAGCGAACTTGTCCACATAGGTAGCCGAGGCGCGGTAGCCATAGCGCTTGCCCTGCGGAGTCAGCGCCTTGTAGTCGTTCATCTGGCCACGCGCCTGCACCGAGAAGATGCGGTTCGGCTGGGCGAGCGGGCGCAGCATGCGCAGATCGACCGTGCCCGAGATGCCGGCGGCGATCAGCGAGGCATCGGCCGACTTGTAGACGTTGACGGTCTTGAAGAATTCGGACGGATACTGATCGTATTCGACGCCGCGATTGTCGCCGACGGTGACCTGCTCGCGACCATTCAGCAAAGTGGTCGAGAAATCGGGGCCGAGGCCGCGGATCGAGAGGCGCTGGTCGCGGCCTTCGAGACGCTGGGCGGTGACGCCGGGCAGGCGCGAGAGCGAGTCCGCGATCGAGACATCGGGCAGCTTGCCGATATCCTCGGCCGAGACCGAGTCCACGATGGTGGTGGAAAGCCGCTTGATCTTCGCGGCGCTGTCGAGCGCGGCGCGGATGCCCGTGACGGTGATGACGTTGGGATCGATGCCCTGGTCGGCCGCCGCCTGCACTGGCGCATCGCCGTTAGCGATGGTGGAGGTGCTGGCGGGCGAGTTCGGGCCGCCGGTCGCGGCGGTGTCGGCATTGGGCACGCCCTGCTGGGTGGCGCCCTCGGACTGCGCGTGCGCCGCGCCGGCGACGAGGCCGATCAGGCTGGCGCCGAGCGCAAGGCGAGCGAGAGCAGGCGCCGGACGGCGCGCAACGAATACGGTCATGAAAATCCCCCTCCGGTGGGCCCATCCCTCGGGCCGCCCTTTGTGTTTATCCGGCGTCGGGATCTACCCACACCGTTATTGCGCTCTGTGTCCCAATCATGTCTGCTCGTTAAGAGCATGACATACGTATTCAGTGCGTTCGCGCATCAGTGCGGTATAAGTGTCACGCTCAGGGCGCCGTTCCAGTGCGTCCGGGAGAGGGAAAGGTCCACCGGCACGCCATGGCAAAGGCGACGTCGTTCGATATCGCGCAGCTCGCGGGCGTGTCCCAGCCGACGGTGAGCCGCGCGCTCTCCGGCAGCGGCACGGTGAGCGAGGCGAACGCGCAGCGGGTGGAGGCGATCGCGCGCCAGCTCAACTACAAGGTCGACAAGAACGCATCGAACCTCAGGCGCCGCCATTCGGACACGCTGGCGCTGCTGCTGTTCGAGGATCCGACCTCGGACGATTCGATGATCAACCCCTTCTTCCTCTCGATGTTGGGATCGATCACGCGCACCTGCGCGACGCGCGGCTATGACCTGCTCGTCTCCTTCCAGCAGATGTCGGCCAACTGGCACGTCGATTACGAGGACAGCCGCAAGGCGGATGGGCTGATCCTGCTGGGTTATGGCGATTACGAGGCCTATCGCGCCCGTATCGAGGATCTGGTGCGGCAGGGAACGCATTTCGTGCGCTGGGGATCGGTGCAGCCCGATCAGCCGGGCATCACCATCGGCTGCGACAATGTCGACGGCGGCCGTGCGGCGACCCGACACCTGATCGGGCACGGCTGCCGCCGCATCGCCTTCCTGGGCGAGGCGAGCAGCCATTATCCGGAATTCCTCGATCGCTATCGCGGTTATTGCGCGGCGCATCGCGAGGCGGGGATCATCCCGCACCCCGCGCTGCAGGCCGACGCCATCACCACCGAGCAGGCCGGCAAGGAGGCGATGCAGGCGGTGCTCGCGCGCGGCCAGCGGCCCGACGCGGTGTTCGCGGCGAGCGACCTGATCGCGATCGGCGCGATGCACGCGCTGGCGGAGGCGGGCTTCACGGTGCCGGGCGATGTCGCGGTGGTCGGCTTCGACGACATCACCGCCGCCAGCCTCGCCAGCCCGCCGCTTACCACGGTGGCGCAGGATGTGCGCCGCGCGGGCGAGCTGCTGGTCGATGCCTTGCTTGCGCAGATCCGCGGCGAGGCGACCGAGGGGGCGACCTTGCCTGCGCGGCTCGTCGTCCGGCGATCGTCGGGCGCCTAGTTTCACGTTGCTTGGGGGGAATTCGATGGCGGAGAAACCGCGCCAGTCGATCGGCGGACTCTGGAACATCTCGTTCGGCTTTTTCGGGATACAAACCGGCTTCGCGCTGCAGAATGCGAACGTCACGCGCATCTTCCAGTCGCTCGGCACCTCGATCGACAACCTGCCCCTGCTGTGGATCGCCGCACCCGTGACCGGACTGCTGGTGCAGCCGCTGGTCGGCCATTTCTCGGACCGGACGTGGGGCAAGCTCGGGCGGCGGCGGCCCTATTTTCTGGCGGGTGCGCTGCTCGCCACGATCGCGCTGCTGGCGATGCCGTTCGCGCCGCGGCTGATCGTCGCGGCGCTGCTGCTGTGGTTGCTCGACGGATCGCTCAACATCACGATGGAGCCGTTTCGTGCCTTCGTCGGCGACATGCTGCCCAACCGTCAGCGCACCGCCGGCTATGCGATGCAGACCGCCTTCATCGGTGCGGGCGCGGTGGCGGCGAGCCTCGCGCCGATCGTGCTGAGCCACGTCTTCGGCGTCGCCTCGACCGCACCGGCCGGAGAGGTGCCGCCCTCGGTGCGGCTCGCCTTCCAGATCGGGGCGGGCGCGCTGCTGGTCGCGGTGTTGTGGACGATCGTGACCACGCGCGAATATTCGCCCGCCGAGATGGCGGCGTTCGATGGCGTGGAGGCGGCGGAGGCCGATACCACCCCGATCGTCGCGCCGCGCGGCGGGCCGCTGTGGCTGGCGGCGGGCCTAGCGGTAGGCGCGGTGGTGGAGATGGCTGGTCTCGACAAGCCGCTCTACATCCTCGCGGGCGTGCTGGTGGCGTTCGGCCTCGCGCAGATCGTGCATCGGATCGCTGTCGGGCAGGGCAGCGGCGACAATGTTCTCGGCCGTATCCTGACCGACCTCGCCACCATGCCGGACGGGATGAAGCGCCTCGCCGTGGTCCAGTTTTGTACCTGGTCGGCGCTGTTCATCCTGTGGATATACACCACGCCGGTCGTGGCCCAGGTCGCCTTCCACAGCATCGATCCGACCAGCAAGGCTTATGCGGATGGCGCGGACTGGGTGGGCGTACTGTTCGCCGTCTATAACGGCATCGCGGCGCTGGCCGCGTTCCTGTTGCCGCTGCGGCGACGCGGATCG
>BACX01000793.1 GCA_000333335.1 Sphingomonas-like bacterium B12
TCATCGTCCAGCGTCGATCCGGTGAGCAGGCGGACATGGTTGTGATGCCCGGCGGCGATGATCGCGCCGGGGCTATCCGGCAGGGCGTAGCCATCGACGATCGGGATATTGGGTGTCGGCGATGCCCTCGCCAAAGCCGCCGCCGCCCAGCGCTTCCATCGTCCAGGGGCCGGGCGTCGGTGGCACCGGGGCCATCAGCAGGTCTTCGTAGGGAAGCTGGCGGAGCGCATCGAGATCCCCGACCTTCAGCGCGTCGGACAAGGCGGTGCCGCGTTTCTCCGCTTCCTCCAATGTCAGGAGGCGATCGAAGATCCCGCTGCTCTTCGCGGCCGGCGCCATGAAGCCGCCGCTGCTGGCGATGGCGCGCTGGAAAAGACCCCTCGAAAGGGGCGACGCGATGTGCAGCGAGCAACTCGCCGACCCCGCCGACAGCCCGAAGATCGTCACATTTTCCGGATCGCCGCCGAATTCCGCGATGTTGTCGCGGACCCAGCGCAGCGCCGCGACCTGATCCATGAAGCCGTAATTGCCGGACGCGCCATGCTCGCTCTCGGCGGTCAGCCACGGATGGGCGAGGAAACCGAGCCGGTTGAGGCGGTAGTTCACGGTCACGACCACCGCCCCCAGATCGGCGAGATGCGATCCGTCGAACACCGGATCGCCACCGGGGCGGCCGGGCCAGCGGGTCGAGCCGAAGATGAACGCGCCGAGGTGGAACCACACCATCACCGGCCGGCGCTCGGCCTTGTTCGCGGCGTTGGTCCACACGTTGAGAGTCAGGCAATCCTCGCTCTGCGGCGGGTCGCCCGGAAAATAGAGCGAGTTCGGGACCGGCAGCGGCTGGTGCGCCACGGGCGAGAAGCGATCCGCCGCGCGAACACCCTCCCACGGTTGCGCGGGATGAGGCGGCCGCCAGCGCAGCGGCATAGGTGTCGCCGGTCTGGAACAGGAAGTTGTCGATGCGCAGGTGCGCGACCGGATAGAAGAGATAGGCCAGCACCACCACCGCCACGCCC
>BACX01000792.1 GCA_000333335.1 Sphingomonas-like bacterium B12
CCGGTCATGATCCGCTCCGCCCCCCTTGCGCTCGCGGCGCTCGCCCTGGTCGCCGGTTGCCGGCGGCACGACGATGCCGGCCCGATCGAGGTGAGCGTGATCGGCCCCGCTTTCTCTGCGCGCGCCGATGCCGATCGCGGGCCGCTCGCCGCACCGCAGGCGGTGCTGGTCGGCGCGACCGGACAGGGGCTGCTCCGTTTCGATGCCGGCGGACAGATCGTCCCCGGCCTCGCCGCGCGCTGGATCGTGGGCGACGGCGGGCGCAGCCTGATCTTCCGCCTGCCCGATCTTCCCACGCCGGGGGTGCGACCGATCGATGCCGAGGCGGTCGCCCGCCGCATCCGCGCCGCGATCGCGACGGACAGCCGCAACCGGCTGAAGCCGCTGCTCGGCGCGATCGACGAGGTGGATGCGGTCACGCCGCAGGTGATCGACATCGAACTCAAGGCGCCGCGCCCCAACCTCCTCCAGCTTTTCGCCCAGCCGGACCTTGCGATGGGCGAGCCGGGGCGCGGCCCCTTCACCATCGCGGAGGCGCGGAAGGGCACGCTACGCCTGCGCGCCCTTCCCGATCGCGATGCCGATCCCGACGAAACGCCACGCCTGCTCCCGTCGGTCCGTCTGCGTGCGCAGACGGCCGGCCGTGCGGTCGCCTGGTTCGTCGCGGGTCAGACCGATCTGGTGCAGGGCGGGCGCTTCACCGATCTGCCCGTCGCCCACGCCGCGACGCTGCCGCGCGGGGCGCTGCGGTTCGATCCGGCGAAGGGGCTGTTCGGCCTCGCCTTCGTCCGCGCGGATAGCGGCTTCACCGCCGATGCCGGCAATCGCCGCGCGCTCGCCATGGCCGTGGATCGCGAGGGGCTGGGCGCGTCGCTCGGCCTGCCGAACTGGTCCCCCGCCACCGCCATCGTCGCCGCCGGCACGCCGGAGATCGAGCAGCCCGCCACGCCCGCATGGTCCGCGACACCCCTCGCCGATCGGCTGGCGCAGGCGCGCGGGACGATCGACCGATGGCGGAGCGCCCATGGAACCCCGCCGGTTCTGCGCGTCGCCATGCCCGCCGGGCCGGGCGCGCGCCTGCTGTTCGCGGCGATCGCGCGGGGGTGGCGAGCGGTCGGCGTCAATGCGGTCGCGGTCGGACCGGACGACGCGGCGGACCTGCGCCTGATCGACGAGGTCGCGCCGGCCGATGTCGCCAGTTT
Organism: Sphingomonas-like bacterium B12; assembly: GCA_000333335.1. Lineage (GTDB taxonomy): Bacteria > Pseudomonadota > Alphaproteobacteria > Sphingomonadales > Sphingomonadaceae > Solisphingomonas. Next base: position 1,203 of record BACX01000792.1, read on the forward strand.
CTACCTGCGCAGTTTCGCCTGCGATCGGCAGGTGACCTGCAGCGACGTCACCGACCGGCTGCTGGTCGAAGCGCGCAACGCCGACTCGCTCGCCCGAGCGCAGGTGCTGCTGATCCANGCCGACGCGCTGATGGCGGACAACACGCCGTTCATCGCCTTCGGGCCGCCGGTCCGCTGGTCGCTGGTCGCCCCGTCGCTCGATCTCTATCGG
>BACX01000791.1 GCA_000333335.1 Sphingomonas-like bacterium B12
GGGCGCTCGCACCGTCTGCAGCGAGCAGTTGGCGTATCCGCTCTCCGCCAGGCAGGCGAGCGCGGCATCCAGCATCGCGTTGCGCGTCGCGCGACTCTTGCGCTGCTGCCAGCCAGCGGGCTCGTCCCCCACATGCTGGTCGAGATGCCGTTCGGCGATTATCCGGTGGCGCTCGGCACGATCTACAACAGCCCGGCGCCCACCTTCGAGAGCGCGGTGGTGGAGCAGAACGCCAGGGCGTCCGAGGGCAAGGCGGCCGACCTCCAGAAACTGATCGGGAAGGGCCAGACCTGGATGGTGGAGAAGGAACCACGGGCGGAGTGAGGGCGTAGGGGCCGGGATGACCAAACCTGTCCTGCTCTGGTTCCGCCAGGATCTTCGCCTCTCCGATCAGCCCGCGCTCGTCGCCGGCTGCCATGACGGGCCGGTGATCCCGGTCTATGTGTTCGATGATGACGGCCCCGGCGATCACGCCATGGGGGGTGCTTCACGCTGGTGGCTGCACCATAGTCTCGACGCATTGGGCAAGGCATTGCGCGACAAGGGGTCGCGGCTGATCCTGCGGCGCGGCGCCGCGGCGGAGGCGCTGGCGACGCTGGCAGAGGAGTGCGGTGCCGAAACCATCCACGCGATCCGCCATTACGAGCCATGGTGGGTAGAGGCGGAAGAGGCGATCGGCGATAAACTCGATCTCGTTCTCCATGACGGCAACCAACTTGCGCCGCCGGGATCGATCACCACGGGGGTGGGCAAGCCGTTCAAGATATACACGCCGTTCTGGCGCGCGCTCTCGCAGCATATGCCGCCGGATCATTCCATCCGGACGCCGGCGAAGATCCCGACACCGTCAAAATGGCCGACGACCGAGGCGCTGGGATCCTGGGATCTTCTGCCGACGAAGCCCGATTGGGCCACAGGCTTCTCCGATTGGGAACCGGGCGAGGAGGGCGCCCACAAGCGGCTCGACCAGTTCGTCGGCGAGGCAGCGGATTACGAGGCGACGCGCAACCTGCCTTCACAGGAAGGCACCTCACGCCTGTCGCCACACCTGCATTTCGGCGAGATCACGCCTCGGCAGGTCTGGCATCGCGTGGCGGGCGAGAGCGGTTCGGTGCGCACCTTCCTCGGCGAGATCGGCTGGCGCGATTATGCGCAGGGCATCCTGCCCGCCGCGACCCAGAAGCTGGTCGACAAGCTGCGCACCCAGCGCCACATCACCATCCACCACGACGTGATCCCGAACGCGAACCACTTCTTCGCCGACGAGATGACCGAGCTGATGAAGTCGGTGGACGATTATCTGGACATGCGGCTGAAGTGATCTGGCCTCCCCTCCCGGCCGGGAGGGGGCCTCACGAGTGCGGCATCGGCCACGCCCAGATCAGCACGTTGATCACCAGCACGACCGCCACCCCCAGCATCAGCCCGCCGCGCTTGCGATCCTGACCCGTCGCGATCAGGCGGACGCCG
>BACX01000790.1 GCA_000333335.1 Sphingomonas-like bacterium B12
CATTATTCGTCAGGCCTTTCCGCCGCAGCTGCAGGCGCGCGCCACCATGCTGTGGCTGCTCGGCACGCCGCTCGGGGCCGCGCTCGGCTTCC
>BACX01000789.1 GCA_000333335.1 Sphingomonas-like bacterium B12
ATTCGGTATCTCCGCCGCGTCCGGGGCGCGCCGTTCCGCGCGATATAGTCGCGGGACGCGAACAGCATGAAATGCACCGTCGCGAGGCGCGCGCAGATGCGATCCGGGTTTTCGGAACGCTTGAAACCCACCTCGATATCGACCTCGAAGCTGCGATCCCGCTGGAGATCGTAGGAGCAGCTGAGGTGCACGGAGCGCGATTCCAGGCGGTCCTGCAGACTGCCGAGCCGTGGGGCGAGCCACAGCACGCCGAGCGCCTCCGATGCACCGATGCGGATCTCCCCTGGTGAAACGAGGGGAGGCGCCGCGTCTATGTCCAGCGTGTCCAGCCCCGTGCGGATACGCCGCGCGACCGCAAGGAGATCGACACAGGCGGCCGTGGCGGTGACTCCCTTCGGCGAGCGCCGGAAGAGCCTCAGCCCGACGGCCGCCTCCAGCCGATCGAGGCGCGCGCGCACCGTGTTCACGGTAACGCCGAGGAGTTCCGCCGCCTGCCGGAAACTGCCGGCATCGTTCAGCGACTGGGCGACGCGCACATCGTCCCACCGCGCGCCGGCCGGCAAGGCATCCGGCCGCGTGTTCAGCGCCTGAACGCTGCGTTCAGCAATCTCAATATCCGTCACGTGCGATGTCGCCATTATGTTCCCCGTTAACTTTTAGCACGGATCGAGGCGGGAATCATGAGCAACATTGCGCGTGCGACCGGACTGGAGATGTCGGCGGGGCGGCGGTTCGAACCGGCCTTCTATCGCTGGGCCGATCATGCGGAAAACCGCCCGATCCGCGCGGCGACCCGCCAGGAAGTCGCTGATATCCTTGCCGTGGCGCGAGAGGAGATGACCCTCGCGGACGATCGCGCGGTCGATGCGGTGTGGGCGATCGATCCCGGCCAGTTCCGCATCACGGAGCCGAGCGCGGGCGGGGCGCGCCAGCTCATCGCTTTCCTGCGACTCAACGACGCTGGCACGGCCGCGATCATCGACGATCGCTTTTCCGGTCGTTCGCCCAACCCGGCCTGGCTGGCCCGCCCTGGCGAGCCGGCGGCGTCGGTCTACATCTGGCTGGTCTGGGCGCCGCAGCAGATCGGCCAGTGCATGCGGCTGATCGACCACATGGATGATCTCGTGGCGGACGGCATCCCGATCTTCTCGCGCGGCGTCACGCAGGTATCGTCGCGGATGCAGGCCGCGATCGGCTTCCAGCATGCGAGCGAGCTTTACCCGTCCGCACCGGACTGGCTGCTGGTGGCTCTTCCCGCGCTGAAGCTGCGCCGCCCCGAGATCAGGGTGCAGGTGGCACGCAGCATGGAGGATATCGCCCGCGTCTTCGCGGTGCGCTCCACCGTCTACATGGCCGAGCAGTTCCCGCTCTATGAGGAAGAGTTCGACGGCAACGATTTCTGCGCGACCCACTTCCTCGCCACGGTGGACGGTGATGCGGCGGGGTGCCTGCGCGTTCGCTGGTTCGGCGATTTCGCCAAGATCGAACGGGTCGCGGTACGCAAGGAATATCGCCGCCATCGGCTGACGCGGCAACTCGTCCGCACCGCCGTCGAACATTGCCGGCGCAAGGGTTATCGCAAGCTCTACGCCCACTCGCGCGCGGATCTCGTGCCGCTGTGGGGCAGCCTCGGCTGGCGCGACATGGGAGGCAAGAATTTCAGCTTCGCCGACATTCCCTATCGCGAGATCATGCTCGATCTCGAACCGTCGAATGATGCCATACGCTTTGGCGCGGATCCGATGCTTCTGCTGCGCCCGGAAGGGCGCTGGGACGAGTTGGGTCCGTTCGACAGGACGCAACTCGGCGGTGATCGCGGCCGGCGGGATTGGATCGACCGGCATGCCGGGATGCACGGCGATCGTCGTATCGCGAATGTGAGTTGAGATGATGACGAAGACAAAGGTTCTCCTGGTCGAAGACGACTGGGATATCGCTCAGATCACCCTGCTCGCGCTCGACCTCGATTCACGGATCGAGGTTCGCCACGTCGAGGAGGGTGACGAGGCGCTCCGCCAGTTGAAGGAGGGCGGATGGACGCCCGACCTGGTGGTGAGCGACTTGATGATGCCCGGCCTGAACGGACTGCAGCTGCTGGATATCCTCCAGCGGGAAGGGCTGAAGCGGATGCCGTTCGTGCTGATGACCGCCAAGGTGGGACTGCGCGAGGAGGCGTCCTACCGCAAGCGCGGCGCGGATGGCGTGGTGACCAAGCCGTTCGATCCGCTGACGCTCGGCGGCCAGCTGCTTTCCTACCTCGAACCGCCGCGTGCCTGCGCCTGATGAGCCTTGCGGCTGACGGACGAGGAGAAATTTCGGTTCCGGGGCGTTTGCCCGAGATCCTTCCGGATGGAGCCAGGCATGCGTTCGATATTGCTATACGTAATCGGTGTTCCGATCCCCATCATCCTTTTGGTCGCCCTCTGCACCCATCATTTCTGAGCTTCGCGGGTCGCTCGGACGAGAGCTGCGCTTGATGCTGGGGGTGGAACCGGTTACCTGAACGCCAGCGCCCGATCGATCGCTGAATCGACGGGACGGCGGGAGGGGCATGGCACAGGCGACGATCCGCGACGTGGCAAGGGAATCCGGCCTTTCGGTCGCGTCTGTGTCGCGCGCGCTCAACGGCCACAAGAGCGTGCGGCCCAAGACACGGGCGCATGTCGTCGCAGTGGCGGACCGGCTGGGTTATGTGCCCCATGCGGGCGCACGCAGCCTCAGCATGGCGCGCTCCAATGCGATCGGCGTCGTGCTGCCCGATCTTCATGGCGAATTCTTCTCCGAGATCGTGCGTGGGATGGATCGCGAGGCGAGCCGCCGGGGCCTGCAACTCCTGCTGTCCAACATGCACGCCGATCCGGCACAGGCGACGCAGGCGCTGCGGGCGATGCGCGGCCGGGTCGATGGCCTGTTGATCATGTCTCCGCAAATGCGGGCGGATGGCTGGTCTTCGGCGGTGCCGCGCGGATTGCCGGCGGTTCTGATCAATTCTTCCGACGATAACGGCCACCATCCCGCGCTTCGCATGGACAATCGCGCCGGCGCGGCGGCCGTGGCGCGGCATTTCGCGACGATCGGGCGACGCTCGATCGTTCACATCGCCGGGCCGGATCATAACGTCGATGCGCGCGAAAGGCGCGAGGGCTTCGCGGAGGCGATCGGCCACGAGATCCCTGGTGCGATGCTCACGGTACTGCCGGGCGATTTCACCGAGGAGAGCGGCGAGGCGGCCGCTCGTCATATCCTCACCGAGAATGTGCCCGTAGACGCGATCTTCGCGGCGAACGACATGATGGCGGTCGGTTGTCTGCAGACGCTGCGCGATGCCGGTCGGCAGGTGCCGTCGGATATCGCGATTGCGGGCTTCGACGATGTTCCGATCGCCCGATATCTGGGTTTGACGACGATCCGGGTCGGCATCGCCGAAATCGGGACGCGGGCGGTGGCAAGGCTCGCGGCGATGATGGACGGCGAGAGCGAAGACGCGCCGCTGGTGGAATGGCACCAGCCCGATCTGGTCGTGCGCGGCACTACCGTGGGATCCGCTCCCACAAACAAGTCCTAGAAACCAGCGGATCGCGCGAAGCGGGCAACTGCAGCGCGTTATGGAACCGATTACATAATGAACGAGGGGATGATGATGACGAGGCAAAATCGCGGCAGGGGGAGGCTCTGGT
>BACX01000788.1 GCA_000333335.1 Sphingomonas-like bacterium B12
GGGTGCATCTCGGGTCGCTGGCGCTGCGCCCTGCGGGCGGTGAGGGGCGCTATGTCAACCGCGCCTTCCTGATCGACGATACCGGCGCGATCCGCGCGCGCTACGACAAGCTCCATCTGTTCGACGTCGATCTGCCGACCGGCGAGAGCTGGCGCGAATCGTCCGCTTACGCCCCCGGAGAGGGCGCGGTGGTGGCGGAGACGCCGGCGGGCCTGCTCGGCCTCTCGATCTGCTACGACATGCGCTTCCCCGATCTCTATCGCGCGCTCAGCGATGCCGGTGCCGAAATCCTCGCCGCACCCGCCGCCTTCACCGTGCCGACGGGCCGGGCGCACTGGCACGTCCTGCTGCGCGCCCGCGCGATCGAGGCTGGGTGCTTCGTCATCGCCGCCGCGCAGACCGGCACGCACGAGGACGGCCGCGTCACCTATGGTCATTCGCTGGTGATCGATCCGTGGGGCGAGGTGCTGCTCGACATGGGCGATGCGCCCGGCGTCGGCTTCGCGGCGATCGACCTGGCCACGCTCCACGACATCCGCGCGCGTATCCCCGCGCTGAAGCATCGCAGGCCGATCCCCGAGGTCGTCCGCGCATGATCGTGTTCGATCTCGCCTGCTCGGGCGGTCACGTGTTCGAGGCGTGGTTCGGCAGCCAGGCCGATTATGACGGTCAGCGCGCCCGAAAGCTGGTCTCGTGTCCGATATGCGGAGACGGCACGGTGGACAAGGCGCCGATGGCACCTCGTATCTCCGGCACCCGAAGCAACGCCGTGCCCGATCCCAAGCAGGTGATGCAGGCGATGATGATGGCCCAGCGCAAGATGTTGGCCCATTCGGAAGATGTCGGCGACCGCTTCGCATCGGAAGCCCGCGCCATCCATGCCGGCGATTCCGAGGATCGCCTGATCCACGGCCAGACCACACCCGCCGAAGCGAAGGCGCTGATCGAGGAGGGCGTACCGGTCGCGCCCTTGCCCTTTCCGGTGCGGGATCCGGCCCGCGACAATTGACCGTATCGGGCTGCTCGCCTAACGCTCCGCGCCGGAGTGGCTCCATAGCTCAGCAGGATAGAGCGACGGTTTCCTAAACCGCAGGTCGGGGGTTCGAATCCCTCTGGGGCCACCACCTTTTCGAAAATATCGAACGTTCGATCCCGGTTTATCCGGGTCGCCGCGTTCCGGCCGGGTCGCTAGATCGGCTCCCGTGTTCAGCGCCTTCGGGCGATCAAATCGGGAGACACGATCATGGCGAAGGTTCTGGTCCTCTATTATTCCTCCTACGGCCACATCGAGCAGATGGCCGAGGCGATGGCCGAGGGCGCGCGCGCGGCTGGCGCGGAGGTCGCGATCCGCCGCGTGCCGGAAACGGCGCCCGAGGAGGTTGCAAAGGCCGCACATTTCAAGCTGGACCAGAAGGCCCCCGTCGCGACGATCAACGAACTGGCGGACTACGACGCGATCATCGTCGGCACCGGCACCCGCTTCGGCCGAATCTCGTCGCAGATGGCGGCGTTCCTCGATCAGGCCGGTGGTCTGTGGATGCGCGGCGCGCTCAACGGCAAGGTCGGTGCGGCCTTCGTGTCGACCGCCAGCCAGCACGGCGGACAGGAGACGACGCTCTTCTCGATCATCACCAACCTGCTGCATTTCGGCATGACGATCGTCGGCCTGCCCTACAGCTTCCAGGGCCAGATGGGCGTCGAGAAGGTGAAGGGCGGCGCGCCCTACGGTGCCACCACGCTCGCCGACGGTGATGGTTCGCGCCAGCCGGCGGAAGAGGAGCTCGACGCCGCCCGCTTCCAGGGCAAGCTCGTCGCCGAGACGGCGATCAAGCTGCACGGCTGATCCTTTCGGGTAGCGTTGCGTCCCAAGGGGGAGGCGGCCTTTCGGGGGCGCCTCCCTTTTCTGTGTTGTGCGTGGGCGGTGCAGCCTCCACATGCGACGCATGATACATGATCCAGAGGATGGCGATCTGGTCGCCGAGCAAGCCAAGATCGCGGTGCCGGACGAGGTGGCGGACGCGATCCGCACCCTGATCCGCTGGTCCGGCGACGATCCCACCCGCGAAGGCCTGCTCGATACCCCCAAGCGCGTCGCGCGCGCCTGGAAGGAATATTGCTCGGGTTATGGCGACGATCCGGGCAAGCACCTCGCCCGCACCTTCGAGGAGGTGGGCGGCTATGACGATGTGGTGCTGCTGAAGGACATCCCCTTCCAATCGCATTGCGAGCATCACATGGCGCCGATCATCGGTAAGGCCTCGATCGCCTATCTGCCGAGGGACCGGGTGGTCGGCATCTCCAAGCTCGCCCGCGTGCTGCAGGGCTATGCCCGGCGCCTGCAGGTGCAGGAGCGGCTGACAGCGGAAGTGGCCGATTGCATCTGGGAGAAGCTCCAGCCCGCCGGCGTCGCCGTGGTGATCGAGGCGAGCCATGCCTGCATGACCGCGCGCGGGGTGCGCACGCCCGGCGTCGGCATGGTGACCAGCCGGATGCTCGGCGTCTTCCGCGACGACGAACGCAGCCGGCAGGAAGTGCTCAGCCTGATGGGCTACTAACCGACCAGCGTGGGCTTGCCGCAGCGGACGCCATCGACCCGCAGGTCCGCCTGGCCAACATGGACGCCGAGCAGTTGCGTCACCTGATCGACGATCCCGTCGAGCGCGGGGGACAGCGGCATCAGCACGCCGCCGACCAGTTGCGTCGCGGCCGAGGCGTTCACGCCGAGGCCGAGCACTTTCACCTGCAGGTCCATGCTTTTCATCAGGGATGTCGCGACGCCCTGCAGGATGTCGCCGGTCGAGACGGTACGGATGCTGCCCGCCTTGATGTCGGCGGCGGAGAAGGTGACAGGCTGCCAGGTCACCCCGCCTAGCGCGACATGCGCTTTCGCGGTGACGTCGAGCAGCAGCGCATGGGCGAGCAGCGCGCGGTTCTCGGTCGGCGCGACGGTGAAGTCACCGAGCGTCGCGGTGTCGATATCGGCGATGGCGATCGATCCGACCGCCGGTTGCGCGTCCAGCGTGACGGAGGCGTTGGCGGCGCCCCCGGAACAGGAAATGCTTTCCAGCTTCGCCTGCGCCTCGGCCAGCTCGATCAGGATCGGCACGCGCAGCGAGGCGATGCCGAGCGTCGCCACGCCGCCCACCCGCGTATCGAGATAGAGGCGCGCCTGCGCGGTCCGCACGATGGTTCCGCCGGCCTGCGTGATCGCAAGCCAGGGTGAATGGGACGGCCTCTGCCCGATCGCGAGGGTGAGGGTGGTGCTCGTCACCCCCGGCAGCGAAAGGCCGAGGTTCAGCGCCACCTGCCGCTGGCCGTTGGAAAGCTGAAGCAACTCGCGGAGAACCGAATAGCCATCGACCTTTACCATGGTGTCCGGATCGGCATGGTCCTGGTTGGCATAGGGACCGAGATCGATGAGATCGGACAGGCGGACGCTGACAGGGGAGACCTGCAGCGCGATACGGTTGAGCGCGGCGGCGGCGGTGCCGTCCGGCATCACCGCCGCGAGCGCGCTCAGCGCCTGCGGGAGCGTGACGGTGGTATCGAGCGTCTGGCCGTAGGTCGCGCCGGTCAGCTTGAGCTGGGTACGCAGCGCGTCGGAGAATTTCAGGACGTCGATGTCGGTGCCGACCAACGCATTATAGTCCATCACCGAGAGGTTGAGGCTCGTCCCCGCCAGCGCCGAGAGCAGCGCGTTGGGCAGGCCGCCCTGCACCGACGCGAGCCGCGATCCGATCGAGAAGGCGGCATAGTCGATCCGCACCGCTGTCGCCTTGGCGGCGATGTGGGTGGTGGCGTGGCCGGTGAAGGCGCGTGCGAAGAAAAGCGGCACGTCCTGCCCCAGCGTCACCTGCGCGGCATTGGTGGGGAACGCGCCAGCGGTATAACGCTGGCCTGGGGCAAGCGAGGCGTCGGCCATATAGCTCCCCTGCGTGAGTGCCGCGACCTGCGCGGACGTCAGGCCATTGATCGCGATGGCCTGCTGCGCCGCCTCGTTAGGATCCTTCGCGCCGGCGGCCGCGAGTGCCGCTGTATCGGCGACGCCCTGCAGGCGGCGGCTGTTGAGGTAGATCGACCCCATGTCCACCGCCAGCGCGGTGGCGGCGAGCAATGCGATCAGCGATCCCGCCGCGATGATGGTGACGGCGCCGCGCCGATCGCGACGGAGGCGTTGGAACCAGCGGAACATGATTGGCCTCAGAGGCTGTCGAGCCGGATCGCCGCGTTGCGCTGGATCTGCGCGCTCGGCATCGGCACGAAGGTGAGGTGGAGCAGCGGGTCGGCGCTGGCATCGTAGCGCAGCCGTACGACGAGCGTGGTGCCGTCGTCGTCCACCGACAAGGTCGCACGGTTCGGATCGAGCGCGCCCGCGCGCCGCAGGGTGGTCTGCATGGTCGTCTGCGCGATGCCGGCCCGCTCGCTGCTGGTCAGCCCCGCGATTGAGGCGCGCGCCGCATCGTTGGCGGCCTGTTGCACCCCGTGCGCGGTCAGCATCCAGTCGCCATAAGAGACGATGCCCATCAGCAGCATCAGCAGGATCGGCAGCGTCATCGCCATCTCGACGATCGCGGCACCGCGCGCGTCGGACCACATGGGCTTGCGCGTTGCGTGAAGAACTGATCGGGACGGATGCGTGATCATGGTCCGATCATGGCCCGATCGCGATGAAGGAGCCGGTCGCTCCGCTTCCGTGCAATTTCACGGAGATTACGCGCAATTCGGATCGGGCTTCGGTTGCGTCGTTCACGCCCCTTAACCACGATCGCGGACGCAATCGTGGAAAGAGAGGGCGTCATGCTGGAACGGCAGGCTCCGCGGTTCGTGTCGGCTGCGGAAATTACGCGAAACTTCGGGATGTGGCAGGATCGCACCGCGCTCGGGCCGCTGATCGTCACCCACCACGGGCGGCCGCGTTGCGTGCTGGTCTCCGCCGCGACGTGGAACGCCATGTCGGCGATCGAGCCGGTGCCGGATGGCGAGCGCGCGCTGATCGAGCACGATCTTCTGGCCGAGCGGATCGATTCCGGCTTCGTCGCGCTCGATGCCGATCTCATCGTGCGCGGCGCCAACGCGCTGGGCGCGATGATGCTCGGCCATGCGCGCGAGACGCTCGCCGGGCTGTCATTCGCCGAGGCGATGCCGGTGCTGGCGGATGGGCCGGTCGGCGGCCAGATTCGCCGCACGCTGCGCACCGGCGAGGACGGGCGGCTGAGCGCGCCGCATGGCGGCGGCAAGCTGCGCGTCCACGTCTTTCCCTGGCCCGATGGCGTAGCGCTGACCCTCCGCCCGGCCGGCGAGGAGGACGAGGCCGATCAGGCCGAGCGCACCGCCGCAGCGTTGCGCGAGGCGATCGACGTGCATGGCGCGATCGGTACGGCGCACCTCAGCATGCGAGGCACGATCAAGGCGGCGGATGCCGGCTTCGCGCGCATGGCGGGCTTCACGCCGGGCCGCCTCGTGGGCGTGCGCGCCACCGATCTGCTCGCGCTTTCGGCCCGTGCGAAGGTCGCGGAGGCGCTGGAGGAGGTGTTGTCCGGCAAGGGCGCGCGCTCCATCGCCAGCCTGCTGCTGGTCAACGGGGCGGAGGAGCGCCCGGCGCACATCGCGCTGGCCCCGATCATCGAGGGCTATGGCACCAGCGGAGCGATGATGATCGTGACGTAATTTATACGATCGGCGCTTGCCGAGGCTGGCCGCTTTCCGCATCGTGCGGACGGGGACCAATGTTTCGGGGGCGTCATGCGCTTTGCTCTGTTGTCCACTGCCGCCATGTTGTCATTCGCGGCGCCTGCTCATGCCGCTGTTCCGGCTTCCGCGCCGTCGCCCTTCGCGGGGAGCGTCGCGATGGAGGGACTGCTGCCCGTCCATGTCGATCGCAACGGCGGCCGCATCCTGCTGACGCTGCCGGCGGCGGGGACGGACGGGGTTTCGGGCCGCTACCTCTACACGACGGCTCTTCGCACCGGCCTTGGCTCGGCACCGACGTTCCTCGATCGCGGTCGGGTCGGCAACGCGCAGATCCTCGCCTTCCGCCGGCTGGGCAAGAAGGTGGTGGCGCATTTCGAGAATCCCCGCTTCCGCTCGCCGCCGGTGCCGGCGTGCCGAGCGGCGATTTCGCGACATCGGTGGTGTGGACCGGCGACGTCGTGGCGACGCAGCCGGACGGATCGATCGTGATCGATATTGCAAGCTTCCTCACCGCCGATCGGCTCGGCATCGCCAAGTCGCTGGGGCAGGAAGGCGACGCGATGGGCACCGGCGACGCGGCCCAGGGCGCGGGCAAGGGCTTCAAGCTCGATGACAAGCTGAGCGCCGCCGATCCCGCCTCGGTCAAGCTCTTCCCCGACAATCTCGAGATCGACGCGATCCAGACCTACACGTCGGACAAGCCCGGCGCCGAGGTCGAGAATATCGCGCCCGATCCGCGTCAGGTGAGCTTCACCGTCCATCACAGCTTCGTCCGGCTGCCGGGGCCGGGCTTCGTGCCGCGCGCCTTCGATCCGCGTATCGGGGGCTTTTCCACCCAGTCGGTGGATTATCGCGTGCCGCTGGGGCAGGACGTGGTGCGCGACGTCGCCAACCGCTTCCGGCTGGAAAAGGTCGATCCCACCGCCGCGCGCTCGCGCGTGAAGAAGCCGATCATCTTCTACCTCGATCGCGCCGCGCCCGAGCCGATCCGCGCCGCGTTGCTGGAAGGCATCAATTGGTGGGGCCAGGCTTTCGATGCGGCGGGCTATATCGACGCCTTCAAGGCCGAGCTTCTGCCCGAGGGCGCCGATCCGATGGACGTGCGCTACAACATCGTGAACTGGGACGATCGCGCGACGCGCGGCTGGTCCTACGGGCAGGACATCGTCGATCCGCGCACCGGCGAGATCGTGAAGGGCATGGTCGTGCTCGGTTCGGAGCGGGTACGGCAGGACATATTGATCTTCCAGGGCCTCGTCGGCGCGGCCAGGACCGGGCAGGGTGGGCCGAACGATCCGGTGCAGGTGGCGCTCGCCCGCATCCGGCAACTCGGCGCGCACGAGGTCGGCCACTCGCTCGGCTTCGCGCACAATTTCGCGGCCAGCACGCAGGATCGCGCCTCGGTGATGGACTATCCGGGGCCGCGCATCGGGCTGGTCGACGGCAAGCCGGACCTGACCGACGCCTATGCCAAGGGGATCGGCAAGTGGGATGTCGCGACAGTCGATTGGCTCTACGGCGCGGGCACGCAGGCCGAGGCGGATGCCAAGGCGGCCGCGACGATCGCGTCGGGCCTCCGCTACGTGCAGGACGACAACGCGCGCAAGGCGGACACCGCGCAGCCGTGGGGCGGCCTGTGGGACGACGGGCCGGACCCGACCGCCGAGCTGACCCGTCTGATGACCGTCCGCCGCGCCGCGATCGACGGCTTCGGCACCGCGGCTCTGTTGCCGGGCGAGCCGATGGCCGATCTGCGCCGCCGCTTCGTGCCGATCTACCTGCTCCACCGCTACGAGGTGGTCGCGGCGGCTAAGGCGATCGGTGGCGTGGATTTCGCCTATTCGATCTATGGCGATGGGCGCGAGCAGTCGTTACCCGTATCGGCCGATCACCAGCGCGCCGCACTCTCGGCGGTGCTGGCGACGCTGGCGCCGGATCAATTGCGTGTGCCTGCCAGCCTTCTTCCGCTGCTGTCGTCTGCCCGCAACGGTAGCGACAACCGCCAGTTCGACATCGAACTGTTCGCCACGGCCGGTGGTCCGGTGTTCGATCCGCTGGTGGCGGCCGATGTCGGCGCGGAGATCCCGCTCAACGCCCTGCTGGCGCCGACGCGGCTGGCGCGGCTGGAGGTGCAGCACGCGGCCGATCCGAACGCGCTGGGCACCAGCGAACTGCTCGACCGCTTGCTGGCCGCGACGCTGCCCGATCACACCGACGCGCTGACCCGCCGCATCGCCTATCGCACCATCGTCACGATGGCGCAGGCGGCGCGCAACCCGCAGGTCACGCCCGAGATCGCCACGATCCTCGACAGCCGCGTTCACGACGTCGCCGAGGCTTTGTCCCATCGCAAGGGCGATGCGGCGGATGCGGCGTGGGCCTCCAGCCTGTCGCGGCAATTGCTCGATCCGCAGCAGCGCGAGCGGCTGCTGGCCGATCGTCCGCGCACTGTCGACGTTCCGCCCGGCGATCCGATCGGTGGCGAGAGCGACTGGATGGATCTGCCCTGAAACGACAATGGCGCCGCGACGGTGGATCGTCGCGGCGCCATCGATGGAGAGGCGTATCCTCAGGCGAAGTGAAGGCTGTCGGCCACCACCTTGTTGACGATATGTCCGCCCTGCACGTTCAGGCCTTCCTTGAGACCCGCATTGGTCTCGCACGCCTTCACGCCGTCCTTCGCCAGCGCGAGGCCGTAAGGCAGCGTCGCGTTGTTGAGAGCGTGGCTGGAGGTCAGCGGCACGGCGCCCGGCATGTTGGCGACGCAATAGTGGATGATGCCGTCCACTTCGTAGGTCGGGTCGGCATGAGTGGTGGCGTGGCTGGTCTCGAAGCAGCCGCCCTGATCGATCGCGACGTCGACCAGCACCGCCCGCGGCTTCATCAGGCCCAGCATCGGACGGGTGACGAGCTTGGGTGCGGACGCACCCGGCACCAGCACGGCGCCGATCACCACGTCGGCCTCGGCGATCTCGTCCTCGATCGACTGGATGGTCGAAACGCGGGTGCGGACCCGGCCGTGGAACAACTCGTCGAGCTGGCGAAGACGGGGGATCGAGCGATCGATGATCGTGACCTCGGCGCCGAGGCCGGCCGCCATGCGCGCCGCGTGGGTGCCGACGACACCGCCGCCTAGCACCACCACGCGCGCCGCCTGCACGCCCGGCACGCCGCCGAGCAGCAGGCCGCGACCGCCGGAAACGGCCTTCAGCGCGGTGCCCGCCGCTTCGATCGAAAGACGCCCGGCGACTTCGCTCATCGGCGCGAGCAGCGGCAGGCCGCCGGTCGCATCGGTCACGGTTTCGTAGGCGACGGCGGTGACGCCGGACGCCATCAGGCCCTTGGCCTGCTCGGGATCGGGCGCGAGGTGGAGATAGGTGAAGAGGATCTGGCTCTCGCGCAGCTGCACCCATTCGGACGGCTGCGGCTCCTTGACCTTCACCACCATCTCGGCGCGGGCGAAAACCTCCTCGGCGGTATCGACGATGTCGGCGCCCGCCGCACGATAGACGTCGTCCGAGGCACCGATGCCGGCGCCGGCATTGGTCTCGACGATCGCCCTGTGGCCGGCCGCGACATATTCGCGGATCGCGCCCGGCGTCAGGCCGACGCGATATTCGTGATTCTTGATTTCCTTGGGAACGCCGACGAGCATGGTGGTGTCTCCTAGTGGTTTGAACACAGGATATATCGAAACGGACGCTGTTTCCCGGCGAAGTCGGCGACCGAGCCTGTTATGAGCGCCGATAATCTTCGCAAAGGCGATCATCCATGCAGGAATCCCCACCTTCGCTCGACGCCCTCGACTGGCAGCTCCTCGGTCAACTGTCGCGTAACGGACGTATAACGCAGAATGCGCTGTCCGAGGCCATCGGCCGGTCGCCCACAGCCATCGCCCGGCGGCAGTCTGCGATGGAGGAGGCGGGCGTCATCGCCGGCTACGAGGCGAAGCTTGATCTGCGCCGACTCGGCCATGGCACGATCGTCCACATCAAGATCGCGCTGGGCAGCCAGCGGGCCGAGGTGCTGGAGGCGTTCGAGCGCGCGGTGGTGGACTGTCCCTCGGTCGTGCGATGCGATCTGATGTCCGGCACCGACGATTACCTGGTCACTGTGCTGGCCCGCTCACTCGATCATTTCGCGGAGATCCACCGCGCCGAATTGTCGCACCTGCCGGGCGTGGTGCGGATGGAATCGGGTTTCGTGCTGCGCGAGGTGGTGAAACCGCGCTTGCCCCCGGCGCTGATCCCGGCGAGCGGGCGCTAGCAACTCGCCAAGGTCATGCGTGTCAGCGGATACCGCCGTCGAAATCGGCATGCGCGGGCAGGCGCAGGCCGGCCATCGCATCGGGATGGACGAAATCCTCACCGAACCAGGGCTGGCCGGCCGGATCGAATATCTCGCGCAGCCAGTTCACGGTTTCGACGATCGGCTTCGTACCCTTGAGGTCGCCCGCATAGCTGAGGAAGATGTCGAAGCGCAGCTGCACCGGAAGGGCGATCGGCACCAGATCCCGATCGAGTGCCACGACATAGGTGGGCATGAACGCGATCCCTTCGCCTCGCTCGATCGCCGTCAGCAGGGCCATGCCCGAATTCATTCGCAGCGGTTTGAACGATTCCTCGTGGCCCGTTCCGACGAGGAAATCGATGATATGCGAATCACTCCCGGCGCGATCTGCTC